>NZ_BAAGPR010000127.1:0-20734 GCF_054783955.1 Streptomyces mayteni
GGCTGCGCCGCCCGCCGCGGCGCGGCAACACCCCGCGCGAAGCGCGGAAAAGGGCGGGTGGGTGGGGAAAAACCGCGCGGAGCGCGGGGCACCCACCCGGCGGAGCAGCCGCCCCGCCCCGCGCGGAGCGCCGACCCCCCGCCGCGGGGAGCGCGGCAGCGGAAAGGGCGGGTGGGTGGGTGGGGGGTACCCCGCGCGGAGCGCGCGGGGCACCCCCGGTCAGGCCGCCGCGGCCAGCGGCCGGCGCCGCGCCCGGGCCCGTTGGATCAGGAAGCCGCCGACGCCGAGGATCAGCACCCCGTAGAGCGTGCCGGCGATCGGGCTGGAGACCAGCACCGTCAGGTCGCCCTCGCTGACCGCCATCGCCCGCCGGAACTCCGTCTCGGCCAGCGGGCCGAGGATGACGCCGATCAGGACCGGCGCGACCGGCAGCCCGTAGCGCCGCATGGCGAAGCCGAGCAGGCCGATGGCCAGCACGAGCACCAGGTCCAGGATCTTGCTGCTGGTCGCGTAGACGCCCAGCATCGCGAAGACCGTGATCCCGGCGTACAGATAGTGCCTCGGCAGCTTCAGCAGCTTCGCCCACAACGGCGCGAACGGGAGGTTGAGGATCAGCAGGACGACCATGCCGATGAAGAAGCTGGCCAGCAGCGCCCACACCAGCTCGCTGGCCCGCTCGAACAGCAGCGGTCCCGGCTGGAGGCCGTACTGCCGGAACGCGGCCAGCATCACGGCGGCGGTGGCCGACGTCGGCAGGCCGAGGGCCAGCAGGGCGCCCATGGCGGTGCCCGCCGTGGCGTTGCCGGCGGCCTCGGGGCCGGCGACGCCCTGGATGGCGCCCTTGCCGAACATGGAGCCCGGCTTCCGGGAGGCGAGGCGCCGCTCGGTGCCGTAGGCGAGGAACGTCGGCACCTCGGAGCCGCCGACCGGGATGATGCCGAACGGCACGCCGATGGAGGTGCCGCGCAGCCAGGCCGGCAGGGCGAGCCGGAACTCCTCGCGGGAGAGCCAGAGTCGGCCGCTGGACGGGATGAGCTGGGTGTCCTCCTTGGTGCCGCGCCGCGCGGCGACCGAGATGACCTCGCCGAGGGCGAGCAGGCCGACGGTGATCACGACGATGTTGATGCCGTCGAACAACTCAGGCTGCCCGGCGGTGAAGCGGGACGCGCCCGACATGCCGTCGACGCCGACCAGCGCGATCGCCAGGCCGATCGCCAGCGCCGCGAGGCCCCTGACCAGCGATTCGCCGACCACGGCCGAGATCGCGACGAACGCGAACACCGCGAGGGCCAGGTACTCCTCGGGGCCGAAGAGGGTCGCGAGGTCGGCCAGCGAGGGGGCGAAGAAGACCACGAGGACCGAGGAGAGGATGCCGCCGATGAACGCGGCGATCGCCGAGGTCGCGAGGGCCTGGGCGGCGCGTCCGGTCTTGGCCATCTTGTGGCCTTCGATGGTGCCGGCGATCGCGGTGCTGTTGCCGGGGGTGTTCATCAGGATGCCGGATATCGAGTCGCCGAAGAGGCCACCGAACAGGACACCGGCGAACATGATGAACGCGCCGATCGGGTCGAGCGAGAACGTGACGGGCAGCAGCAGCGCCACCGCCATCGCCGAGCCCAGTCCTGGCAGCACGCCGACGGCGGTGCCCAGCAGGGCGCCGACCAGCACCCAGAGCATGTTCATCGGCGTGAGGACGGTGACGAACCCGTCGCCGAGATTGACCAGTGAGTCCATCAGAACACTCCTGCCAGGATGCCCGGGGGAAGGTTGAGTCCGAGTCCCGCGGAGAAGGCGAGTTGGACGATCGAGGAGACGGCGAGCGACAGGAACACGTCGAACACCGTGCGGCGGCTGCCGAGCGCCCGCGCGACGCCCCAGAACAGCAGGGTGCCGGAGAGCAGCCAGCCGAGCGGGTCGAGCAGCACGATGAAGGCGACGACCGTGCCGACGACGCCGGCCACCGCCAGCCGGTTGCTGCGGATCCGGGTGGCCTCAGCCTCAACCTCAGCTTCCGCCTCAGCTTCAACCTCGGCATCGGCATCGGCATCGGGCTCGGCCGCCACCGCAGCTTCCGCCGCGGCCTCGGCCTCGGCCTCCGCGCCCGGCTCGGCGACCCGTTCCGGTTCGGGGTTCCGCAGCACGTCGATGCCGAGCAGGACGGCGCTCACGAAGCAGGCGATCGAGATGATCGTCGGGAACAGTTGCGGCCCGGGCGACGCGACGTTCGCCGGGACGTCCATCGTCGCCGTCCCGATCGCCAGCACCAGGCCGACGACGAACAGCAGCACCGGGAGGATCAGGCCCGTCCTGCGGCGCAGGAAGTCGGCGGGGGTGCCCGTGGAGGAGTCGAGTTCGGTGTTCACAGGCCAAGCTCCTCGATGATGGCGTCGACCCTGGCCTGGTCTTCGCGGATGAACTCGGTGAACTCGTCGCCGGTCAGCAGGGCGTCGACCCAGCGGTTCCGGTCGAGGGCGTCGGCCCACTCGGGGGTCTCGGCCATCTCCTCGACGATCGTGATCAGTTCGGTCCGTTCCTCCTCCGAGATGCCGGGCGGGGCGACCAGGCCGCGCCAGTTGGGCAGCGACACGTCGACGCCCTGGTCGATCAGGGTCGGGGTGTCGATGCCGGGCACCGGCTGCTCGGCCGAGACGGCGAGTGCCCGCAGGTTGCCGGCCTCGATCTGGTCGCGGAAGTCGTTGTAGCCGCTGATGCCGATCTCGACGGTGTCCGAGAGCAGGGCGGTGAGCACCTCGCCGCCGCCGGCGAACGCGATGTAGTTGAGCTCGGCCGGGTCGATGCCGGCCTCGCCGGCGGTGAGGCCGGCCAGCAGGTGGTCGGTGCCGCCGAGGGCGCCGCCGCCTATCGCGTGGCCGTGGGGGTTCTCCTGCCAGGCCGCGATGAAGTCGTCGAGGGTCTGGTAGGGCGAGTCCGCCGGGACGATCAGGACCTCGTAGTCCTCGGCGAGCCTGGCTATCGGCGTGGTGTCCAGCAGGTCGACCGACGAGTTGTTGACGGTGATCGCGCCGAGCATCACGGTGCCGGTCATCATCAGCCGGGTCGGGTCGTCGCCCATCTCGGTGAACTGGCTGAGGCCGATGGTGCCTCCGGCGCCCGGCACGTTGACGACCTGGACGTTGTTCACGACCGAGCCGGCGCGCAGCGCCTGTTGGAACTCCCGCGAGGCGAGGTCCCAGCCGCCGCCCGGCGCCGCGGGCGCCGTCACGGTCAGCTTGGACCTGGGGGTGGCTCCCGAGGCGGAACCGCTGGCGTCGACGGCGGCGAAGCCGACCAACACCAGCGTGATCACGACCCCGAGGACGGCCGGGGCGGGATGTTGCTTCCGCACGGTCACTCCCTTGTGGCGTGGTATTTCGTGGTTTGCGACACCGGGGGTGTCCGCCTAGTAGATATAGATGACCGGCAGGTGGTATACAACCCTTCGGGTCAGATCGAGATGGATCGAAATTGATCGGTTAGTTGATCGGGTAGTTGATCGCCAAGGGGGCGGGATGGTGTCCACACCGGCCGGAGAGAGCGTCGAAGGCGGCGGCATCCGCGCGGTGAGCCGGGCCTGGCGGGTGCTGCGCGCCTTCACCCCGGACCGCATGTCGCTCACCCTGGCCGACCTGGTGCGGGAGACCGGCCTGCCGCGGACGACCGTGCTGCGGCTGGTCGACACGCTGGCCGCCGAGGACCTGCTGGAGTCCGGCGCGGACGGCCGGATACGGGTCGGCACCAGCCTGATCGCGTTCGCCGCGTTCGCCGACGCGGCCTGGACCGTGCCGCCCGCCTCGCTGGCCCGGATGCGGGCCCTGGCCGCCGAGACCGGCGAGACCGTCAGCCTCTACGTGCGGGACGGCGTGCGGCGGCTGGTGGTCGGCCAGGCGCCGAGCCCCAACACCCTGCGGCACGTGGTGCAGCCGGGCGACGAGCTGCCGATGTCGGTCGGCTCCGCGGCCTATGTGCTGCTCAGCCTCGAACCCCCGGCGGAGCTCGACGGGTTGGTCGCCCGGATCGTCGCCGAGTCCGGCGGCGACCAGGCGGCCATCGAGGCCGGGGTGGCGGCCGCGCGGGAGCGCGGCTGGAGCCTCACCCACGGGCAGCGGGAGGTCGGCAACAGCGGCCTCGCGGTGCCCGTCCCGTTCCCCGAGGGACGCCCGCCGGCCCGCACCACGGTGCTCGCCCTCGGCGGCCCCACCGTGCGGTTCACCGACGACCGGATCCAGGGCTTCGTGCACGCCGTCCGCCGCTGCGCCGAGGACATCGCGCGCACCGGGCTGCCGCCCGCCCTCTACTGACCGACCGCCTGACGCGTTCACCGACGCGGCCGACGAACCCCACGAACACGAACCCGACGCACCCACCGACGAAGGAGAACCGTGCACGACTACCCCAAGCCCGGCGCGCTGCCCGTCGCCACCGTCTCGGACGCCATGGACCGGTTCGGGGTGGCCGACGGCATCCGCCCGCTGTGGCCGGGCGCCCAGCTGTCCGGACCCGCGTTCACCGTGTGGACCAGGCCGGGCGACAACAAGGGGCTGCACGCGGCCTTCGAGACGATCCGACGCGGCGAGGTGCTGGTCGTCAACGGCGGCGGCGACGCGACGCGCGCCCTGATCGGCGAACTGGTGGTGCAGAAGGCCAAGGCCCTGGAGATCGGCGGCATCGTGCTCGACGGCGCCGCCCGCGACGTCGCCGAACTCGCCGAGCTCGGCGTGCCGGTGTTCGCGAGGGCGGTCACGCCCGCCGGGCCGTGGAAGACCGGCCCCTACCTGATCGGCTCCACCATCGCGGTCGGCGGCGTGCCGGTCAGCCCGGGCGACTGGGTGCTCGGCGACGACGACGGCGTCGCGGTCGTGCCCGGCGGGCGGACAGCCGAGGTCGTCGATGGCGCGCGGGCCCTGATCGAGGGCGAGGCCGAGCGCCGCGCCGCCAACCAGCGGCTGGTGCCGCGTGACTGACCGGCCCCTCGTCTGGATCCCGCGCCCCGTCCACCAGGACGCCGTGACGCGGCTCGGCGAGGTCGCCGACGTGCGCCTCGGCTTCGGCCCGCACGCCGTCACCTTCGACGAGGTCAGCGACCAGGTGGCCGCGATCCTGCTGCGCACCGCGCGCGTCGACGGCGCCATGATGGACCGGGCGCCCCGGCTGCGGATCGTCGCCAGGCACGGCGTCGGCCTGGACACCGTCGACGTGGCGCGCGCCAGGGAGTTGGGGATCGCCGTCACCACCACCCCGACGGCCAACGCCCGGTCGGTCGCCGAGCACGCCTTCGCGCTGCTGCTCGCCGTCCGCCGCGGCGTCGGCATCGCGGTGCGCGACGAGGGTGACACCAGGGCCGCGATCAGCGGCCGCGAACTCTCCGGCGCGACGCTCGGCCTGCTCGGCTTCGGCCGGATCGCCCGCCGGGTCGCCGCCATCGGCGCCCACGGGTTCGGCATGCGGGTGCTGGCCCACGACCCGATGGTGCCGGCGGCCGAGATCGTCGCCGCCGGCGCCGAACCCGTCGACCTGCCCGCGCTGTTGGCCGGTTCGGAGAACCTCAGCCTGCACGTGCCGCTGGTTCCAGGGACCCGCGGGCTCATCGGGCTGCCCGAGCTGCTGGCGCTGCCCGAGGGCGCCGTCGTCGTCAACACCGCGCGTGGCGGCGTGCTGGACGAGGACGCGCTGCTCACCGCCGTCCGGCGGGGGCACCTGGCGGGCGCCGGCCTCGACGTGACCGAGGTCGAGCCGCTGCCCGGCGACCACCCGCTGCGCGCCGAACCCACGGTCGTCATCACCCCGCACACCGGGGCGCAGACCGCCGAGGCGCTGCGGCGGATGGCGACCGAGGCGGCCGACCACATCATCGACCACCTCGGCGGCTGACAGATTTCACCATCTGTCAGATCTCAGCTGATTTCTGTCATCTGTCATCTGTCGGCTGTCCGTCAGCCGTCCGTCAGCTGTCCGTCAGCGGTCCGCCGGCAGCTCGCGCTCCGGCGGGCCGTGGTAGCCGGCCAGCAACGGCCGGGGGATCGGGCCCTTGATGCGGGAGCCGTTCGTGGTCTCCTCCCAGGCGTGGGCGAGGATGCCCACGCTGCGGGAGAGGACGAACAGGCCCCGGCCCAACTCGGGCGGGAAGCCGAGCTCGGCGTAGATGATGGCGGTCGCCCCGTCGATGTTCATCGGCACCGGGCGGGCCCGGCCCTCGGCCAGCGCCGCCTCGACGGCGAGGCCGGCGGCCAGCGCGTGCCCCGGCACCTCGCCCCGTTCGACGGCCTCCTCGACCAGGGCGAGCAGCGGGTCGCGGCGCGGGTCGCGGGGGTGGAACCGGTGCCCGAAGCCGGGGACGTAGGCGCGGCGGGCGCGGAAGTCGGCGACGACCGCCCCCGCGTCCTCGCCGCCGACGACCCGGGCCAGCACCTCCATGCACTGCTGTCCTGCGCCGCCGTGCACGTCGCCGAGCAGCCCCGCCCCGGTGGCGACAGCGCTGTTCAGGCCGACCCCGCAGGTCGCCGCCATCCGGGCGGCGGCGATCGACGGGGCCTGCGGGCCGTGGTCGACGGCGGCCACCAGCGCGGCCTCCAACAGCCGGCCCTGGCCCGGGGTGGGCAGTTCGCCGCGGAGCATCAGCCAGATCTGCTCGGCGAACGTGACCCGGCCGATCAACTGCTCGACGGGGTAGCCGCGGAGCCTGATCACGCCGGGGTGGATCTCGGTCACCGCCGTCGACCACCAGTCGGTGACCAGGCGCCGCTCGATCAGCGGCTCGGTCATCGGCTCGCCTTCGGGGTCCTGGTGGCTCATATCGCACCGCTCTCTCGCAGGTCGGCGATGGCCGACGGGTCGTAGCCGAGGTCGGCGAGCACCGCCTCGGTGTGCTCGCCGAGCAGCGGCGGGGGAGCGGGCGCCGGGGTGGGCTCCCCGTCCACCCGCACCGGGCTGCCGAGCACGCTGAGCGTCCGGTCCCGGCCGTCGGGGAACGGCAGTTCGCGCACGAACTCGCGGGCGGCCAGCTGTTCCAGGGCCAGTGCGTCCGGCACCGAGAGCACCCGGGCCGCCGGCACGCCGGCGTCGGAGAGGATCTCCTCCCACTCGACGGCCGGCCTGGCGGCCAGCCCCGACTCCACCTCGGCGCGCAGCTCCTCGCGGTGCGTCTTCCGGTCGCCCGGGTGGCCGAAGCGCGGGTCGGACGTCAGGTCCTCCCGGCCGATCAGCCGGCACAGCGTGGCGAACTGCTGCTGCCGGTTGGCGGCGATGTTCAGGAAGCCGTCCGCGGTGCGGAAGGTGCCGGACGGCGCGGCGGTGAAGTTCTCGTTGCCCATCGGCCGCGGCTCGGCGCCGGTGATCAGGTAGTTGGACGTCACCCAGCCCATCGCGGTCAGCGCCGACTCCAGCATGGAGACGTCGACGAACGCGCCCTCGCCGGTGCGGCCGCGCCGCACCAGGGCGGCGGTGACCGCGAAGGCCGCCGCCATGCCGCCGAGCGTGTCGGCGACCGGGAAGCCGGCGCGCAGCGGCGCGGTCTCCGGGGTGCCGGTCACGCTCATCATGCCGCTGAGGCCCTGGATGATCTGGTCGTAGGCCGGCCGGTCGCGCAGCGGGCCGGTCTGCCCGAAGCCGGAGATGGCGCAGTAGACGAGGCCCGGGTTCTCGGCGCGCAGCGCCTGCCAGCCGAGGCCGAGGCGGTCGAGCACGCCGGGGCGGAAGTTCTCCAGCAGCACGTCGGACTCCCGCACGGCGCGCAGCAGCGCCTCCCGGCCCGCCGGGTCCTTGAGGTTGAGCGTGATCGAGCGCTTGCCGGCGTTCTGCGCGAGGAACGAGGCGCCGAGCAGCTCGTCGCCGAGGGCCCGGTCGGCGCCGAGCTGCCTGGCCAGGTCGCCGGAGCCGGGCAGCTCCACCTTGACGACGTCCGCGCCCTGCAGCGCGAGTTGGTAGCCGGCGAAGGGGCCGGCGAGCACGTTGGTGAGGTCCAGTACCCGGACCCCTTCCAGGAGGGCGGTGGTCATCAGGCGGTACCTCCGATGCAGTCGAGGGCGGTGAGGGCGCGGGCGGTCGACAGCAGCGGGGGCAGGAAGGCCGCGACGGCCTCGTCCGTGAAGCGGACGGTCGGGCCGCCGAGCGCGACCGCCGCGCTCAGCCGGCCGGCGCGGTCGAAGACCGGGGCGGCGACGCCCGACACGCCCGGCTCGCGCTCGCCGTGGCTGACCGACCAGCCGTCCTCGGCGGCCCGCCGCGTGCGCTCCCACAGCCGCTCGCCCCAGCCTTCGTGCGGTGCGCCGGCCGCGACGGCGAGGACGTCGGCGCGGTCGGCGGGGGAGAGCAGGACGTGGCTGGCGGCGCCGGACCAGAGCGGCATCCCGGTGCCGAGACGGACGACGTGCCGCAGGGTGCGGGTGCCCTCGTGGCGGGCCACGCAGACCCGGGAACCCCGTTGGCGCACATAGAGGTTGACGGTCTCGCCGTGGCTGGCCGCGCTCAGCTCGGCGAGCCGCCGCAGGGCCTCCTCCGGCAGCCGCCAGGTGTGGCCGGCCAGCTCGGCCCAGCGCAGCAGCCCTGATCCGGGCACGTACTGGCCGTCGCCCCTGGCCCAGAGGAGCCCGGCCTGCTCCAGGGTGTGCGCGAGACGCACCACCGTGGTCTTCGGAAGGCCGGTCTCCTCGACCAGCTCGCGCAGCGACCGGCTCGGGTGGTCCGCGTCGAACAGGGCGAGCAGCTCCACGGCGCGTTGCACGCTGCGGACGCCGCCCGAGTCCGTGTCGGCCATCTGCGTTCCTCGTCTCCGCCGGCGCTGGACGGGTGCCGGCCCGCCCATCACACCATCGAACCACGCAGCGGCACAAGTGGTCCGCCTGGTGGTCCGCTAGGTGGTTCGTTGGGCGGGGGCGGGGCTCGCGCCCCAGGCGGTGGCCGTGGCCGACGCGAAGTCGGCGAAGTCCCGCGCCGGCCGGCCGAGCACCGCCGCGACGTCGTCGGTGACGGCGGCGTTGCGGCCGTCGAGCGCCTCCGCGAAGAGCGCGGCGAGCATGCCGGCCACCTCGTTCGGCAGCCCGACGTCGGCCGTCAGATGCGCGGCGTAGGCGCCGGCGGAGACGGCGCGGTAGCGGATCTCGCGGCCCGTGGCCCGGCCCAACTCGGCGACGGACTCGGCCAGGGTGAGCGCCCGGGGGCTGGTCAGCTCCAGCGTCCGCCCGTCGAGCCAGCCGCCCGGCCGCCCGTCGAGCCGGCCCTCGATGAGCGCCGCCACCGCGACCTCCGCGATGTCGTCGGCGTCCACGAACGCCTCCACGGTGTCCGGCGCGGCCGGCAGCACCAGTTCGCCCCGCTCCCGGATGCCGGCGGCCGGGAACTCCTCGCTGAAGTTCTGGCAGAACCAGCTCCCCCGCAGGACCGTCCACCCGGTGCCGGCCTCGCACACCGCGCGCTCGGCGGGGCGGGCGGTCGGCAGCCCGCGCGCCGAGAGCAGCACCAGGCGCTCGACCCCGGCGCGCGCCGCCCGCTCGGCGAAGGCGCCGAGGACGTCGGCGGCCCAGGGAGCGGTGATGTCCGGGTAGTAGGCGAGGTAGGCGGCCCGCACGCCGTCCAGCACGGGCGCCCAGGTCGCGCGGTCGGTCCAGTCGAACGGCGGGGTGCCGGCGCGGGAGGCGACCCGGGCGCCGGGCAGCAGGGCGGCGACCCGGCGTCCGGTCTTGCCGGTGCCGCCCAGGATCAGGATCTCGTGGTTCTCGTTCATGCCCCCATCCCACCGGCCGGGGCGCCCGGCGCCCATGGCCCGGCGGCTCGCCCGCATAAGCGTTCGTCTCACCGGTCTACGCTGGCGGCATGGACGTACTGGGCAGCCTGCTCGAGGGACCGCGCGCCCGTGGCGCGTTCCTGATGCGGGTGCTGCTCGACCCGCCGTGGGCGGTGCTGGTGCGCGACCGGGCGCCGCTGAGCGTGGTGTGCGTGACCCGCGAGCACGCCTGGGTGGTGCCGGAGGGCGGCGAGCCGGTCCGGCTCGTCCGCGGCGACCTGGCGCTGCTCGGCGGCGCCGCGAGCTACCTGGTGGCCGACGACCCGGCCACCGAGCCCCGGGCGCACATCCTGCCAGGCGGCTGCGGGGTGAGCCCGTCAGGCGAGGACCTGTGCGAGGCGCTCGACCAGGGGGTGCGCACCTGGGGCACCGGCACCGGCACCGGCACCGGCGGCCCCGGCTCCGCCGAACTGCTGGTCGGCACCTACCAGTTGCCCGGCGAGATCACCGGCCGGCTGCTGCGCGCGCTGCCCCCCGTGGTGGTGGTCAGGGACGGCGAGGCGGGCGCGCCGCTGCTGCCGCTGCTGGCCGCCGAGATCGTCAGGGACGAGCCGGGGCAGGAGGTCGTCCTCGACCGGCTGCTCGACCTGCTGGTGACCTCGGCGCTGCGCGCCTGGTTCGCCAGGCCGGAGGCCGAGGCGCCCGGCTGGTACCGGGCGTACGGGGACCCGGTGGTGGGGCTCGCGCTGCGGCTGCTGCACGACCATCCGGCGCACCCGTGGACGGTGGCCGCGCTCGCCGAGCGCGCCGGGGTCTCCAGGGCCGCCCTCGGCCGCCGCTTCTCCGCGCTGGTCGGCGAGCCGCCGATGTCCTACCTCACCGGCTGGCGCCTCGACCTGGCGGCCGACCTGTTGCGCCGCCCGGAGGCCACGGTGGACTCGGTGGCGCGCCGGGTCGGCTACGGCAGCGGCTTCGCGCTGAGCGCCGCCTTCAAGCGCGAGCGCGGGATCAGCCCGAGCCGGCACCGCGACGGTGGATGAAAGGCCGTCGGGATTCACGCTGTTCGGCATTCCCCCGGACGAACTCGGGAATACTTCTGACCGACCAGCGCGAGCGCGCCAGATATAGTCGGCGGGATCTCGGACGCTGTCTCTGACAGGAAATTGAACATACATGACGACCATCGCACTTTCCCCCGCGGCTTCGGGGGCGCGGATCGTTTCCCTGGGTCATTGTCTGCCGGCCACCATTCTGACGTCGGAGGAAGTCGCCACCAGACTCACGGTGGACGCGGAATGGATCGTGTCCAGAACCGGCATCAGGGAACGCCGCATCGCCGACAAGGGCGAGACGGTCGTCGACCTGGCGACCGCGGCCGGGCGGCAGGCCCTGGAGCGGCTGCCGAGCGGCACGGTCGACACGGTGCTGGTGGCCACCTCGACCCCCGACTCCACGATGCCGAGCGTCGCCGCCCGGGTCGCCGGCCGGCTCGGCCTGCCTGAGCCGGCCGCGTTCGACGTCAACGCCGCCTGCGCCGGCTTCTGTTACGGGCTGGCCACCGCCGACGCGCTGATCCGCGCCGGCAGCAGCGGGGGAGCCCTGGTCATCGGCGCCGACAAGGCCAGCGCCTTCCTCGACTGGGCCGACCGCGACACCGCCGTGCTCTTCGCGGACGGCGCCGGCGCCGCCGTCCTCCAGCCGGCCGAACGGCCCGGCATCGGGCCGGTGTTGTGGGGTTCGGCTGGCGAGCGCAGCGAGCTGATCACCATCGACGCGGACGACGGGGTGCTCCGGCAGAACGGCCCCGCCGTCTACCGCTGGGCCAGCGGCCTCGGCCCGATGGCGCGCCGGATCTGCGACCGGGCCGGCATCGCCCCCGACCGGCTCGCCGCCTTCATCCCGCACCAGGCGAACCTGCGGATCATCAACGCGCTGGCGAACCATCTCAAGCTGGGCGACGAGACGGTCGTGGCCACCGATGTCGTCGACACCGGAAACACCATGGCGGCCACCATTCCCCTGGCGTTGTCCCGCATGAGTGAAAGCGGTCGCCTCGGCGCTGACGCCGATGTGCTGCTTTTCGGATTCGGCGCCGGCCTTTCCTACGCGGGGCAGATCATCACGGTGAACGGAGTTTCCGGCGGCTGATCGCGCTCATGTGCGTTCTGGCGGCGGTCCTGGCACTCCGACCGGGCCGAGGCCGGCGCGGCGGCGGTGCCCGTGGGCGGCGCCCGCCGCGGCCGACGCCGCGAGGAGCGCGGCGCTGACGGCGCCGGTCCAGCCGGGGAACAGCAGGCGGGGTTCCGTGGCCTCGGGCGCCACCCGGTCCTCGGGGTCGGCGAAGACCCACAGCCAGTCGCCGACCGAGGGCTGGCGGCACTGCCCGAGCCCCTGCTCCAGCGACCGATCTGCCTCCGCCGGCCGCAGCACACAGACCCGGGTGGCATGACGGCCCTTGGTCGTGTAGGTGTCCACCACCTCGGCCCTGATCCACTCGCCGCGGTCCAGCAGGATGAGCGTCCCGGAGCCCGAGAGGGCGGCGCCCAGGAGGCCCAGGCCGGCCACCACGAAGACCAGCAGGTGCCAGACGGCCATCGTGCGGCGCACCAGCCGGACGAGCAGCAGTCCGAGCAGCACCAGGACGAGCGCGAGCAGCGGCCAGACGGCGTCGTCCCCGACGCGTGACGGCAGGAACGCGGCGGCCAGCGCCGCCGCGCCGCACAGCGTGGCGCCGGCCAGGGCGAGCAGCACGACGGCGGCCCGTGAGCGGCCCCGGCCCGTGCCGGCGAGCCGGGCGTCGCCCCGGTGCGAGGCGCCCGGCCCGACCCCGTCACCGCGGTGGGGCTCGTCCGCTCGCGCCGGGCCGGTGATCGCCCGCCGCGCGGGCTCGACGTCGGCCGACAACGTCGCCAGAAACGACGGCCTGCCGCGGTGGCCGCCCGCCCGCGCGAGGCCGGCCAGGCCGGCGCCGATCAGCAGCGCGGCCCAGGCCAGCAAGGTGCCGGCCACCAGGGGCTCCCGACCACCGCCGATGGCCGCCAAACCGCCGAGAAAAGCCAGGCCGCACAGCAGCGCGGCACCGGACACCGCCCCCCAGAGCAGCCGGCGGCCCGATGCCCGCGGCCACGAGGACCTCCCCGCCAGCTCGCGGGCCAGCAGCCGGTTGGTCTCCCTGGCCCGGAGCGCTCCCCTGACCAGGCCCGCGCCGGTACCGGCGGCCAGCAGTGCCCCGGCGATCAGCGCCAGGACGGCACCGCCGCGGTCGTGGTCGACGACGTCAAGCCCCGAGGCCACCAACGCGAGGCCGAGGCCGAACCCGCCCACCAGCAGGGCGCGGACGAGCAGCACGGACGCGGACAGGTGGTCCCTGAGCACGGCGCCGGGGTCCCGGTCGCCACCCCCCGGCGGGCCGCCGCCGTAGGCACCGTCGTCGACATGGCGCGTGTCATCCATCCGATTCCCCCGAAACATCCCCGCCCGGCGATCCGCCGACCCGCCCACGCACCCTAACGGGCAGGTGGCGTCGCCCCGTCGGGGTCAGCCGCCGGGTTCACGCAGGGCGGCGGGGTTCACGCAGGGTGGCGCTCGCGGCGGGTGTCGTATACGACGACCGGTTCTGGGGTGGCCGTCACCGAGGTGAGCAGCACCACCGAGTCGTCGAGCGCCCGCAGCCCGTGCCGGGTCTGCGGGATCTTCATCAGCTCCCCCGAGCGCAGCTCCACCTCGCCGTCCCTGGCGATCAGCCGCACCCGGCCGCGCAACACCTGGAGGCTGGCCGCCGGCGGGGCCGTGTGCTCCTCGAGCTCCGAGCCGGCGGTCAACGCGATCACGCTCTGCCGCAGCGGCCCGTCCCGCAGGAAGAGATGGGCGCTGCGGCCGTGGTCGGCGGCCTGCGCCAGGGCCAGATAGCGCTCGGCCAGCTCACTGAGGTCGTCCATGCTCTCCATGCTGCCGGGCACCCCGCGCCCCGCAACTCCGGCGCGGGCGACGCCTCGCTCAGCCGGCCGACCCGGCCACGGTGAGCACAGCTGTGGCCATTGGTGACACCCAGGCAATACCGACGCAACGGAACGGGCCCACGCTGGCGGGATGAGCAGCACCCGCACCCCGTCGACCCTGGTCGCCGTCGCCCACGGCTCCCCCGACCCGCGCGCCGAACGGGCCGTCCACGCCCTCGTCAGGCGCGTCCGCGCGCTGCGGCCCGGGCTGCGCGTGGAGCTCGGGCACCTGGAGAACGACCGGCCGCTGTTGCCCGACACCCTGGCCAGGCTGCACGGCCGGGCGGTGCTCGTGCCGCTGCTGTTCAGCCGGGGCTACCACGTCAAGCACGACATCCCGGCGGTGCTGGCCGACGCCCCGCACCTGGACGCCGTCACCGCCGCCACCCTCGGCCCCCACCCGCTGCTCGCCGAGGCCCTGCACAACCGGCTGGTCGAGGCCGGCTACCGGCGCGGCGCCGCCGTGGTGCTGGCCGCCGCCGGATCGAACGACCCCGAGTCGTCCGCCGGCACCGAGTACACCGCGCAGATGCTCTCCGCCCGGCTCGGCGGCGTCCCGGTGCTGCCCGGCTACGCCTCGGCCGCCAGGCCCACCGTCCCGGAGGCGGTCGACCGGCTGCG
Organism: Streptomyces mayteni; assembly: GCF_054783955.1. Lineage (NCBI taxonomy): Bacteria > Bacillati > Actinomycetota > Actinomycetes > Kitasatosporales > Streptomycetaceae > Streptomyces > Streptomyces mayteni. Next base: position 14,335 of record NZ_BAAGPR010000127.1, read on the forward strand.
GGCGGCCGGCCACCGGGAGATCGCCGTCGCCTCCTGCTTCGTCGCCCCTGGCCTCTTCGCCACCCGCTGCGCCGAGGCCGCGCCCGGCGTGGTCGCCGCCCCGCTCGGCAGCCACCCGGCGCTCGCCAGGCTGCTGCTGCATCGCTACGACCGGGCGATCGGCGCGCCACTCGCCGCCGCCGAGCGGACGCCCGCCGCCCGCCGTCGCGCCACCCTGGCCGTCGCGCCCTGACCACCCCACCGTCACCGCGGGCGGTTACCTTCGGGGTATGCACGACACTGCCGGGTACGGCGAAGCCGACGCCGAGAGATACGACCCCGAGCCCGACAAGCGCCCCGGCCGCACCGCCTTCCAGCGCGACCGGGCCCGCGTCCAGCACTCGGCGGCGCTGCGCCGGCTCGCCGGCAAGACCCAGGTCGTCACCCCGGACGACGCCGACCGCCACCTGTGGGACATCGCGCCGCGCACCCGGCTCACCCACTCCCTCGAGTGCGCCCAGATCGGCCGCGACCTCGGCGCCGCCTTCGGCTGCGACCCCGACATCGTGGAGGCCGCCTGCCTCGCCCACGACATGGGCCACCCCCCGTTCGGCCACAACGGCGAACGCGCCCTGGACGCGATCGCCGAGGACTGCGGCGGCTTCGAGGCCAACGCCCAGTCGCTGCGGCTGCTGACCCGGCTCGAACCCAAGCACGTCGCCGACCCGGGAGACGGCAGCGAGCGCCCGCTCGGCCTCAACCTCACCCGCGCCACCCTCGACGCCGCCACCAAGTACCCCTGGCCGCGCGGCGCCCACCCCACCAGGCCCGACTCGCCCAAGTACGGCGTCTATGCGGACGACCTGCCGGTCTTCCACTGGCTGCGGCGCGACGCCGGAGGCGAGGCCCGCTGCTTCGAGGCCCAGGTGATGGACTGGTCGGACGACGTCGCCTACTCCGTGCACGACGTCGAGGACGGCCTGCACGCCGGCCACCTCGACCCGGCCCTGCTGCTCGCCGAGCCCGAGCGCCGCGAGGTCTTCGCCGTCGCCGCCGCCCGCTACGCCCCCGCCGGCACCGAGGAGGCCGAACTGGCCGCCGCCCTCGACCGGCTGCTCGCTCAGGACTGGTGGCCGCACGGCTACGACGGCAGCGCCCGCGCCCAGGCCAGGCTCAAGGACGCCACCAGCCAGCTGATCGGCCGCTTCTGCCTCGCCGCGGAACACGCCACCCGCGAGCGTCAGGGGCCAGGACCGCTGCGCCGCTACGCCGCCGACCTGGTGGTGCCGGCCGAGACCCGCCTGGAGTGCGCCGTGCTCAAGGCCGTCGCCGACGTCCACGTGATGCAGCGCCCCGACCAGGAACTGCTGCGCGGCCGGCAGCGCCTGCTGCTCGCCGAGCTCGGCGAGGCCCTGATCGCCCGCGCCCCCGTCGGCCTCGACCCGCAGTACCGGGCGCTGTTCGCGGCCGCCGCCGACGACCGGGAGCGGCTCCGGGTGGTGGTCGACCAGATCGCCGCGCTCACCGACGCCGCCGCGCGCTCCCTCCACGCGCGGCTCACGCCGGGGGCTCGCACCTCCGTGTGATGCGGGGCGCCCGGGGCGGGCGGGGCTCTCTTTTGGTCCCCGCCCTTTTGCGGACACCCCTGGTCGGGGCAGGCTCCTGGGAGATCCGCACCCGGAGCGTTCGGGGAGCGGTTGGCACACGCTCGGGAGGCGTTGCGTGGACGGAGCACACCGGACGTTTCTGATCATCGGCGGCGGCCTCGCCGGGGCCAAGGCGGCCCAGACACTGCGTGAGGAGGGGTTCTCCGGGCGGGTGATACTGATCGGCGACGAGCACGAGCACCCCTACGAGCGGCCCCCACTCTCCAAGGAGTACCTCCTCGGCCGCGCCGAGCGGAACAGCGTCTACGTGCACGAGCCGGCCTGGTACGCGCACCACCGGGTCGAACTGCACCTCGGGCAGACGGCCGTCGCCATCGACCGCCGGGCCCGCGAGGTCAGGCTGGGCGACGGCACCCGGCTCTCCTACGACGCGCTGCTGCTCGCCACCGGCGCCGAGCCGCGCCGGCTCGACGTGCCGGGCACCGGCCTGGCCGGCGTGCACCACCTGCGGCGGCTCGCCCACGCCGACCACTTGCGCGGCGTGCTGACCGGCGGGCCCCCCGGGGACGACCCGGGACTGGTGATCGCCGGCGCCGGCTGGATCGGCCTCGAGGTCGCCGCGGCCGCCAGAACCCTGGGCGTGCCGGTCACCGTCGTCGAGCCGGAGCCCACCCCGCTGCACCGGGTGCTCGGCCCCGAACTCGGCGGCTTCTTCACCGATCTGCACGCCGAGCACGGCGTCCGGTTCGTCTTCGGCTCCCGGCTCACCGAGATCACCGGCCGGGACGGCATGGTCGCCGGCGTCCGCACCGACGACGGCCGCGAGCTGCCCGCCCGCGCCGTGCTCGCCGCCATCGGCGCCGCGCCCCGCACCGCGCTCGCCGAGGCCGCGGGACTGACCCTCGTCGACCGGGCCGAGGGCGGCGGCATCGCGGTGGACGCCTCGCTGCGCACCAGCGACCCGCTGATCTTCGCCGCCGGCGACGTGGCCTCCCTGACGCTCCCCGCCCCGGAGGGCGGCAGGCGCCGGGTCGAACACTGGGCCAACGCCCTCAACTCGGGCCCGGCCGCCGCCCGCGCCATGCTGGGCCAGGACATCAGCTACGACCGGGTGCCGTACTTCTTCACCGACCAGTACGACGTCGGCCTCGAGTACTCCGGCTGGGCCCCGCCCGGCGACTACGACCAGGTGGTGTACCGCGGGGACGTGGGCAAGCGCGCCTTCATCGCCTTCTGGCTGCGCGAGGGCCGGGTGCTCGCCGGCATGAACGTGAACATCCGGGACGTCACCGAGCCCGTCCAGCGCCTGGTCGGATCCCCCGAGCCGGTGGACGCCGAGGCCCTGGCCGCCCCCGAGAAGCCGCTGGCCTCGCTGCTCGCGGACTGAGCCGTCCGAGGCGTCCGAGGCGTCGTGCGTCCTGTGCTCGCGGCGTACGACCGAATGGGTTAGCCTGAGAAAAGGAGACTTATAGGGCAAATCGGGTGACGGAGGATGGCTGGCGGAAGGGGCCGTGTGCGGGCGAACCGCCCGGGAGACACCCCGGGAGAGCAGACCGTGACCTCCCTGGTCAGGGCGGCCACCGCGGCCCCCTCGCTGCACAACGCCCAGCCCTGGCGCTTCCGTTACCTGAGCGAGAGCGGCGTGGTCGAGGTCCGCGCCGCCCTCGACCACGTCCTGCCGCACTCCGACCCGCACGGGCGCGCGCTGCACATGGGCTGCGGCGCCGCCCTGCTCAACCTGCGGGTCGCCGCCGCCCACGCCGGCATCCTCGCCGACACCGCCCTGCTGCCCGACCGCTACGACCCGCGGCTGCTCGCCACCGTCACGCTCAGCCGCGAGGCAGCGGGTGAGGCCGAGGGCGATGGCGGGGGCGCGGGCGAGGCCGAGCTCGGCGACCTCTACGACGAGATCCGGCGCCGCCGCACCAGCCGGCTGCCCTTCGGCGACGAGCGGGTGCCCGACCCCGTCCGCGCCTCCCTGCGGGACGCCGCCGAACGCGAGGGCGCCCAACTGCACTTCCCCTCCAGCTGGCACACCGAGACCGTGCTCGACCTGATCCACGACGCCGAGGGCCGCGACCAGGTCGACCCCGGCCGCTCCGCCGAGCTGTCCCAGTGGACCGAGACCCCGCCCGGCCACGACTTCGTCGGCCGCCCCATCCCCGCCGAGCCGCACTCCACCGTCGTCGAACACGAGGAGACCCCGCAGCTCGCCCTCCTCGGCACCGCCGAGGACCGGCCCGCCGACTGGGTACGCGCCGGGCAGGCGATGGAGCGGGTGCTGCTGCTCGCCACCGGCGAGGGCCTGTCCACCGCGCTCAGCTCCGAGGCCGTCGAATGGTCCGACCTGCGCTGGACGGTGCGCGACCCGCTCTCCGCCATGGGGCAGGTACACGTGGTGCTGCGCTTCGGCTACGGCCCGCCCGTGCCCGCCACCCCGCGCCGGCCGGTCTCCCAGGTGCTCCACATCGAGTAACCCGCGGGGCGATACCGGTACATAGCGGAGAGATTGCCCGTGTGGCCAAACAGACCGATGGCCCCGGTGCTCGCCCCCGCCTCCCACATCCCCAGCTCCGAGATCGGCACCGGCTACTTCCAGGAGACCCACCCCGACCAGCTCCTCCGGATCAACCAGTACGACAATCCCGCGCTGTTGCGAGAGCCGCGCGTGCTCTACGCGAAGTGAGGTACTGGAACACCGGCATGGGCGGCTCCTCGCTACGGGGAGCCGCCCACCGCGATCCGCTGATCCCCCTCGGCGCCGACTTTCGGCCGCTGCTCGAAGCCTGACCTCGCCCTCTGGGCGACGTCAAAGAGACCCTGGACTGCCTCACCGTTCCTTTCGACTGAGCAGGAGTGATCCCGATCAGTCGCGCGCCCCGAACGGTCTTGGGCGCACTGGTCCCCGGCGTACTCGACTCCGGGGCGGCGACACGGATCCTGTCCGTGGTCCGGTCCCGGGAGGCCGGTTCCCTGTGCGACCTGGCCATGTGGGTGCGGCCAGAGGTGACGGGGAGGCCCTGGACCATCTCTCTGGTGGAGCAGGGGCCCCGCACACGGCTCGATGGCCAACGCCCTCCCGCAGGCCAGGCGACGGCGGCTTCACCATGCTCATGGGCGACTTCCTGACCCTCGTCCAGTACGACCTGCCGGTGAAGGTCGTCCTCTTCGACAACTCCTCGCTCGGCATGGTCGAGCTGGAGATGAGGGTGTCGGGACTGCCGGCCTACGGCACCACCAACCGCAACCCCGACTTCGCCGCCATCGCCAGGGCGTCCGCCAGCCGCATGGTGCTGGCCGGCGGCGTCGGCCGGATGACGCGGCTGGCCCGCTCCAACCTCCGCAACATCCCGCGCCCCTGAGACCGGGCACCGCGCCGCCGACTGTCGGCGGCCGGTCGTAGACTTCTGGGGTGGCGGGCAGGATCAACGACGAGGACGTGAAGGCGGTCAGGGACGCGGTCCCGATCGACGCCGTGGTCTCCGAGTACCTCCAGCTGCGGCCCGCGGGCGGCGGCAACCTGAAGGGCCTGTGCCCCTTCCACGACGAGAAGTCCCCCTCGTTCCAGGTCAGCCCGAGCAAGGGCCTGTTCCACTGCTTCGGCTGCCAGGAGGGCGGCGACACGCTCAGCTTCGTGATGAAGATGGAGCACCTGTCGTTCGCCGAGTCCGTCGAGCGGCTGGCCGCCCAGGCCGGCATCACCCTCCGCTACGAGCAGGGCGGATACGGCGTCGGCCGGCAGCAGGGCGAGCGCACCAGGCTGGTCGAGGCACACAAGGTCGCCGCCCAGTTCTACGCGGAGCAACTGGCCTCGCCCGAGGCCGAGATCGGCCGCCGCTTCCTCGCCGACCGCGGCTTCGACCAGGCCGCCGCCCAGCACTTCGGCGTCGGCTACGCCCCCGCCGGCTGGGACCACGCCGTCCGCTTCCTGCGCGGCCGCGGCTTCACCGACAAGGAGCTGCTCCTCTCCGGCATCGCCCAGGACGGCAGGCGCGGCCCGATCGACCGCTTCCGCGGCCGGCTGATCTGGCCCATCAGGGACATCACCGGCGAGGTGATCGGCTTCGGCGCCCGCCGGCTCCGCGACGACGACAACGGGCCCAAGTACCTGAACACGCCGGAGACCCCGATCTACCGCAAGTCCCAGGTGCTCTACGGCATCGACCTGGCCAAGCGGGACATCGCCAAGGACAACCGGGCCGTGGTCGTCGAGGGCTACACCGACGTGATGGCCTGCCACCTGGCCGGCGTCACCACCGCCATCGCCACCTGCGGCACCGCGTTCGCCGGCGAGCACGTCAAGATCCTGCGCCGGGTCCTGCTCGACAGCTCGAGCGCGCACAGCGCAGGCGAGGTCGTCTTCACCTTCGACGGCGACGCGGCCGGCCAGAAGGCCGCGCTCCGCGCCTTCGAGGACGACCAGAAGTTCGCCGCCCGCACCTCCATCGCCGTCTCCCCCGACAACATGGACCCCTGCGAGCTGCGGCTCGCCAAGGGCGACGAGGCCGTCCGCGAGCTGATCGAGTCCGGCAGCCCGCTCTTCGAGTTCGCGATGCGGTCCATCGCGGCGCGGCACAACCTCGACACGGTGGAGGGCCGCTCCGCCGCCCTGGAGCACGCCGCGCCGCTGATCGCCCAGATCAAGGACCCGTCGATCCGGCACGACTACGGCGTCCGGCTCTCCCAGATCGTCGGCAACCCGGACGAGCAGTTCGTGATCCGCCGCATCGGCCAGCTGGCCCGCTGGGGCCGCGAACGGCAGCGCGCCGGCGGCGATCAGTGCCCGGCGGCGGCGCCGGCGGCGGCCGCCGCCG
>NZ_BAAGPR010000128.1:0-20686 GCF_054783955.1 Streptomyces mayteni
GCGGGCCCGGCCGGTAGCGCCCCGGTCCCGCCACAGCGGGCGGGGCAGACCCCGCCGGAGGGCGACGCACCGGTCGGAGGCGCGGCCCGCACCGGCGAAGGGCCCACGCGGGGCCTGGAGCGGGACGCCGGCGTCCACCAGGCGCGGCCGTCGCGCCGCGGGGCGGTGCACGGAGGCCGGCCCGCCACGCCGCCGAGGACCGACCCGGCCCCACCGGCGGGGGGCCAAACCACCGCCGGGCCAAGCGACACGCTTCGGCAGGCGGCCGACACGGACGCGCCGACTCCCGGTGCGGCCGTCGACACACCGGCCGTAGGCCAGCCCGGCACCCCTTCGGAGACCGGCGGGCCGCCCCCCGAAGGGGGCCGGGCCCCGACCGCCAGCGCGTCGCCGCAGGCACGACGTGGTGAGGCCGCCGACACGGCGACGGCGAACCCGACTGGCACCGCGCGGGAAACCGGCGGGTCGCCACTCTCCGGCGGACCAACCACGGCCGAGCTCGGCGACGCCGCGGCCGGCCGACACGGCGCCGCACCGGAGGCCGGCGGGACGCCGCCGGCAGGGGGGCAAATCCCGGCCGGGCCCGGCGGCACGCCACAGCGGGGCGCACCCCCGTCACCGGACGACGGCGGGGCCACAACGACGACGACCGCGGGGCCGGCGGCCGGCGGCCCCCCGCAGACGACCGGCGGGCAGACGACCGGCACGGAACCGGGCACCGGCGGCGACGAGGAGGCCGGCGGGACGCTGGCCGCGGCCCGGCGCGACACCCCGCAGGGGACCGACGAACCTCCCCCGGCAGCGGGCCAGGGCCCGCACCCGGCACCAGGTGATGGCGAGGCGGGCCGGCACGACGGCACCGCGCCGGACACCGGCGCGCTCCCGGCGTCGCCGGCCGCAGGCCAGCGGCACGCGGCCCCGCGGCCGGCAGGGCCGGCGATCCCGGCGGCCGCCGCGCGGCCGGGTGGGGGCCGTGCCACGGGGGGCAAGGAGCCGCGGCAGGTGCTGGCCGTCCTGGTCCGGCCGCGGACCGCCCGGGCCGTGGCCATGAACCTGATGAGCCGCGCCCCGCACCAGACCGCCGCCGGCATCGGCTCCGTGCGGCGCGGTCCGGCCGAACTGGCCGGCGCCTGGCACGAGGCGCTGGCCGCCGCCCGCGTCGCCGCCGCGGAGAATCGGTTCGGCGGCGTGGCCGACTGGCGCGACCTCGGCCCCTACCGGCTGCTCTCCGCGCTCGCCGACGTCCCGCCCGACCCGGCGGTGCGCCCGCTGCTGCGCGCCGAACACCGTGAACTCGCCCGCACCGCCGAGGCGTTCCTCGACCACGCCGGGCAGGCCGCCCGCGCCGCGGCCGCCCTCGGCATCCACCGGCAGACCCTCTACTACCGGCTCTCCCGGATCGCCCACCTCACCGGCCTCGACCTGGCCGACGGCGAGGACCGGCTACTGCTGCACATGGCCCTCAAGGCCGCCCGTCTCTAGGTACGCCCCGGCCGGAAGCGGATCGCGGTGCCGCCGCCGGCGACGAGCCGCAGCGTGAGCACGGTGGACGACCGCACCGTCCTCGTCTCGACCTCGATCGGGAGCGGGTTGTCGTGCCAGCTGGTGTCCGCCGCGTCGCGGAAGATCTCCGCCAGGTGCCGCCCGGGCCCGAGGAAGCGCAGCGGCACCCGGAGCGTCCGGTCGTGCTCGTCGGTGATCGCGCCGAGGTACCAGGTGTCGCCCTTCCGGCGGGCGGCGACCGTGTGGTCGCCGATCACGCAGTCGAGGAACCGGGTCTCGTCCCAGCTGGCCGGCAGGTCCTGGAGGTAGTCGAAGCCGGGGTGGGCGCGGTAGTTCTCCGGGGTGTCGGCCAGCATCTGCGATGGGCTGAAGAACAGTGCGTACAGGGCGAGTTGCGCGGCCGAGGTCGTCTGCACCCGGGTGCCGAGTCCGGCCGGGTCCCAGGTCACGTCGAGCACGCCGGGGTGTAGTCGGCCGGGCCGCCCAGGTATCTGGTGAACGGGAGGATCGTGGCCTGCTCCGGCGGATTCCCCAGCCGCCCCATGTAGTTGTGCTGTTCCATCCCGGCGCCCCCCTCGCCGGTCATCATGTTCGGGTAGGTGCGCGCCAGTCCGGTCGGCTTGATGGCCTCGTGCGCGTTGATCATGATCCGGTGGCGGGCCGCGGCGTCGATGACCCGCTGGTAGTGGCGCACGGCCTCCTGGTCGTAGTGGCTGCGGTTCACCCCGCCCAGCTCGAACCTGGTGGCGTAGCCGGTCTTGACCGCGTGGATGCCGAGTTCCGCGTACCGCGCGAAGATCGTCTCCAGGTGCTCGTCGTAGTAGTCGACGAAGCCGCGGGTCTCGTTGTGGGCGATGAACCCGACGCCGTTGGCCCTGGCGTACGCGAGCACCTCGGCCAGGTCGAAGTCCGGTTGCGGCGTGAGGAAGTCCTGGCCGGTCCACTGGCCGCCGGCGTTGGTGTTCCACCCCTCGGCGAGCACCTGGCTCGCGCCCGCCTCCCTGGCGAGGTCGACGTACCGCTTGACGCGCTCGGTCGTCGCGCCGTGGCGCGGCCCCGCCGTCCAGGTGGTGTGCCGCCGTTGCAGCTCCCACCAGACGCCGACGTAGGTGCCCGGCGAGATCCACGACGTGTCGGCCAGCGCGCACGGCTCGTTCAGGTTCTCGATCAGGTGCGACTCGGCGAGGTCGCCGGCGCGGTCGCCGATGGTCAGCGTGCGCCACGGGGTGGAGAACTCGCCCGCCAGCCGGGCCTTGGTGCCGTCCGGCAGGCTGATCAGCTCGCTGCCGAGGGTGCCGGGCCGGCCCGGTTCGGCGGCCAGGGTCATGCTCGGGTAGTCGATCAGCGCCGCCTCGTGCAGCGCGACGTGCAGCCCGTCCCCGGTGACCAGCGTCAGCGGCGTCTGCGCGGTCGCCACCTCGGCGAGCGGGGCCCGCCGGTAGTGCCGTTCGTCGGCGTTCCAGTCGGTGCCGGCCGCCAACGACCAGCTCGTGGCGGTCGGCGGCAGGGCGAACTCGGTGCGCTCGGCGGTGACCGTGTAGGAGTCGAGCCCGGGCTGCGCCGGCAGGTGGTAGCGAAGGCCGATGCCGTCGTCGAAGACCCGGACCACCAGGTGCAGCCGGATGCCGCTTTCCGCCTGCACGGTGCGCAGCACGCATTCCCTGGCGTGGTTGCGGACCCGCGCGTCGGGGCCCCAGACCGGACGCCACCACTCGTCGACGGTCCGGCGCCCGACCGACTCGAGCACCAGGCCGCCGGTGAGCGACGGGAAGCCGAGCAGGTCGAGCCCGAGTCCTGAGGAGGCCACCAGGGTGCGGCCGCGGCGGGCGACCTCGTACCTGAGGCGGCCGTCCACCACGCGGAGGGTCACCCGCAGCCGGCCGTTCGGCGAGTGGACGGTGACCCGGTCGGAGGTGGAGGTGGCGGCGGAGGCGGGGGTCGGGGCGAACGCCCCGAGGAACACGGCGCCCGCACCGGCGCCCACGATCGCACGACGATTCGGCTTGCTGACCATCTCACGCTCCATCACGGCTGGCGGGCGCTGGGCGGACGGACTCATGCTGGTGCCGCCGTGCGCGCCGGGCAAGGGTCGTGCGGGGTCGTGCGGCAGCCGAGCGGTCCTGAACGGTTTACTCGGGCGCTTTCACCGGCTATGTTCGGCTGACACTGGGAGCGCTCCCATACCCATGACCGTACCCCTCTGTCGGAGAGGAACGTGCCATCGTGCGCACCCCACGAGCCGTACTGAGCGTGGTCGCCGCGGCCCTCGGCGGGCTGCTGCTGACCGCGGGTCAGTTCGCGCCCGCGCAGGCCGCCGGCCCCACGGAGGCCGCCGACGCCGCCGACGCCGCGGCCGCCGAGCTGCCCGACACCACCGTCTTCCACAACTACCCAGCCAACGTCCACCGTTGGGTCGCTGACAACCCCAACGACTTCAGGCGGCCGTTGATCGAGCAGCGGATCGCCAGCCAGCCGCAGGCGGTCTGGTTCTCCAACTACCGGCCCGCCACCGTGACCCAGGACGTCGCCGAGGTCACCTCGGCCGCGGCCGCCGCCGGCGAGGTGCCGGTCCTGGTGTCGTACATGATCCCCAACCGGGACTGCGGCGGCGCCTCGGCCGGCGGGGCCCCCACCTTCGCCGCCTTCCTCGACTGGGCCGAGGACTTCGCGGCCGGCCTCGGCAGCGGCCCGTCCCTCGTGATCCTGGAGCCGGACTCGCTCGCGCTCACCACCTGTCTCAACCCGGCCCAGCGCGCCGAGCGGTTCAACGCGCTGGCCGACGCGGCCGACCTGATCCACGCGGCGAGCCCGGCGGCCCGGGTCTACTTCGACGCCGGCCACTCCGGGTGGCACTCCCCCGCCACCATGGCGGCGACGCTCCGCGAGGCTGGCGTGTTGGAGAGCGGTGACGGCATCTACTCCAACGTCTCCAACTACCACACCACGGCGAACGAGAGCGCCTTCGCCAGGGCCGTGCTCGCCCAGCTCGGCGACCCGGACCTGCGGGCCGTGATCGACACCAGCCGCAACGGCAACGGCCCGCGCGGCAGCGAGTGGTGCGACCCGCCGGGACGGCTCGTCGGCCAGAACCCGACGGCCGCGACCGGCGACAACCTGATCGACGCCTATCTGTGGGTCAAGCTGCCGGGCGAGCTCGACGGCTGCGACGGGCCGGCCGGCTCCTTCTCGCCGGCGAAGGCGTACGAGCTGGCGGGCGGCTGACGCGGGCCGTCACCCGCGAGTGGTTCGGCCGTTCCGCCGGGCCGGTGCCGTCCCTGCCTTCCCAGGGCGGCACCGGCTCTTCCTCGTGGGAGGAGCCGCCGCGGGCGCCCGCCGATCGGCCGCCCAGACGACGAGGGCGCTGCCGGCGAACCCCGCCCCGAGCAGGCTGGAGCCGGCCCAGCCGGCCGAGGCGAACACCACGGTGGTGGCGGCCGCGCCGAGGGCGGAGCCGAGGGAGTAGAAGACCATGTAGCCGCCGATGACGGCGCTGGTGCGATCCGGATGCGCCGAGGCGAGCAGGTGCTGGTTGGTGACATGGGCGGCCTGGACCGCGAGGTCGAGGAGCACCACCCCGACGACCAGGAACCACAGCGACCAGGACAGCTGCGCGATCGCCGCCCACGAGGCGACGAGCAGGGCGAGCGCCAGGCCGGTGACCTGCGTCGCCCGGCCCGAGTCCGCCCACCGCCCGGCGCGCGCCGCGCCGAGCGCGCCGGCCAGCCCGGCGATGCCGAACAGCCCGATCCGGTCCGCGCTCAGGTGCCATGGCGCACCGGCCAGGGCCAGCGCCAGACCGCTCCACAGGGTGCCGAACGACGCGAAGAGGAAGAACGCGATGAGCCCGCGGGTGCGGAACAGGCGGTCGAGGAACAGTCCGCCGAGCGCGGCGACCACCCGCCCGTAACCCGGCGGGCGCTCGGCCCGTTCGTCCGCGGGCAGCACGGCCGGGACGAGGGCCGCGAGGGCGAGGGCGAGCGCCGCGAGGACGAGGTAGCCGCTCCGCCAGCCCCACGCCTCGGCGAGCCAGCCGGCGAGTACCCGGCCGCCGAGGATGCCGACGACCACGCCCGAGGTCACGACCCCGATGTTCCTGCCTCGCTCGCCTGGCGCGGAGACCGACGCGGCGTAGGCCACCGCGGTCTGCACCACGACCGCGAACACACCGGCGACCGCCAGCCCCGCGAACGCCACCCACGCCGCCCGGGCCGAGGCCGTCAGGAGCAGGCCGGCCGCGGTCAGCGCCAGGTGCGTGGCGATGAGCCGCCGCCGGTCGAGCACGTCGCCGAGCGGCACGAGCAGCACGAGCCCGACCAGGTAGCCGAGCTGGCCCGTGGCCACGATCCACCCGGTGAGCTCGGCCGGGACGCCGAGATCGCGGCCCATCGGGCCCAGCATCGGCTGCGCGGTGTAGACGCTCGCCACCGCGACGCCGCACACCACCGCGAGCAGCAGTCGTCGTCCCGCGCCCATCCCGAACCCCCGATCAGTAGCATTTCGCAACCGATTCGACGCTACGGCATAATGGTTTCAATCCGCAACTCATCTGGAGGCGCCATGCCGCGGGCCACCCCGCACGCCCCGGACTCCGGCTGGACCGATCCCGACTGCCCGGTCGCCAGGACGCTCGACCTGGTCGGCGACCGCTGGAGCCTGCTCGTGATCCGCGACGCGATGGACGGGGCGCGATCGTTCACCGAGTTCCAGCGCCGCACCGGCATCGCCCGCAACATCCTCAGCGACCGGCTCCGCAAGCTCACCGCCCACGGGCTCCTCGCCCAGCGCGCGGCGCCTTCGGGGCGCCGCCAGGAGTACGTGCTCACCGACGCGGGCCGCGACCTGTTCCCCGTCGTCGTCACGCTGCGTCAGTGGGGAGAACGCCACGCCTTCGCCCCGGGCGAGGCCCACTCCACCCTCGTCGACCTCGACGGCGCCGGCCTGCCGGAGCTGGTGCCGGTCGCCGCGGACGGCACCGCGCTGGACGCCGACACCACCCGGGTGCGGAAGGTCGAGTAGCAGGACAGCTCCCGCGCCGGTGTCCGATTGCGGGGCGTCGGGACGGCTCGCATGATGGCAGGTGGTAAGGCTCAGGCCAGCGCAGCGGGGGCGCACCGGCAGGGAGGTCCCATGAAGGCCGTCCAGTATCGGGAGATCGGCGCGGCGCCGGAGGTCGTCGTGGTGCCTGATCCGGAGCCGGGGCCCGGGCAGGTGTTGCTGCGGGTGGCGGCGGCCGGGGTCTGTCACTCGGACATCGCGGTGATGAGCTGGCCGGCCGAGTCGTTCCCCTACGCGCTGCCGCAGACCCTCGGACACGAGGCCACCGGCACCGTCGCCGCCGTCGGCGAGGGGGTGACCGGGCTCGAGGTCGGCGAGCTGGTGGCGGTGTACGGGCCGCAGGGCTGCGGGCGGTGCGCGAAGTGCGCCGAGGGCAAGGAGAACTACTGCCTGCGCGCGGCCGAGTTGGGCATCTTCCCGCCGGGGCTCGGCGCGCCTGGCGCGATGGCGGAGTTCCTGCTGGTGAACGACGCCAGGTTCCTGGTGCCGCTCGACGGGCTCGACCCGGTGACGTCGGTGCCGTTGACGGACGCCGGGCTGACGCCGTACCACGCCGTCAAGCGCTCGTTGCCGAAGCTGCGGCCCGGCTCGACGGCCGTGGTGATCGGCGCGGGCGGGCTCGGCCATGTCGCGATCCAGCTGCTCCGCGCGCTGACCCCGAGCCGGGTGATCGCGCTCGACGTGTCGGAGGAGAAGCTGGCGCTGGCCAGGTCGGTCGGGGCGCACGAGACGGTGCTCTCCGACCAGCGGGCGGCCGACCGGGTCAGGGAGTTGACCGGCGGGCTCGGCGCCGAGGCGGTGTTCGACTTCGTCGGCGCCCAGCCCACCGTGACGACGGCCGGCGCGGTGGCGGCCGTGGAGGCGGACGTGGCGATCGTGGGGATCGCGGGCGGCGCGCTGCCGGTCGGGATCAACACCACCGCGTTCGACGTCGCCGTGACCGCGCCCTACTGGGGCAGCCGCGGCGAGTTGGGCGAGGTGCTGGCGCTCGCCAGGTCGGGGGCGGTCGAGGTGCGGGTGGAGACGTACGGCATCGACGAGGCGCCGATGGCGTACGAGCGGCTGCACGCGGGGAAGGTCAACGGCCGGGCGGTGATCGTGCCCAACGGGTGAGGAGGCGGCTCAGGCCGTCGGGATCTCCTCGATCCGCCCACCGTTGAGCAGGTACATGGGCAGATACGGCTGCTTCTGATCGACGGGGAACCCACCGTCGTGGGCGAGGCTCGCCATCGCCAGCGGGCCGAGTGCCACCCGGGCGCGCGGCGCCGTCGACTCGCCCCAGTAACCGCCGTGGTCCGCCAGGACTTCGGCGAGCACCTGGGCGAACTTCTCGTGATCGCGGGCGATCAGGCGGTGGAAGAGGTCGACCGGGTGGTAGTCGATCCGGATGGAGAACTCCCGCGGCGCGTGGGTCACCTTGTCGGGCATGGCCGCCTCCATGGTGGCCCCCAGCTTCTTCGCGACATCGTCGATGGGGTCGTTGGAGAGATAGGCCCGCAGGGTGTCGATCCAGAGGAGGACGTACTCGTCGACGGAGTCGTCCTGCCGTAGCGTCTCCGACGGCACCCGGCACAGCTGGGCGGCCCTGCCCCACTGGCGGCAGACGATCGCCAGGTAGAGGGCGTCGAGCCAACCGCGGGCGTCCGCCGGCGGATCGGCGGACAGGGCGGGCAGCTGCCGGACGAGGTCCTCGCCGAGGCGGCACTCCTGTGGCCCGGCGCCGGCGAACAGCGCGCAGCCGAGTTGCAGCGCGGTGGCCCAGGCTTCCCACGTGTCGCCGCGCGCCACCTCGGGGTCGGTGGCGCAGTGGGCATGGGCGAGGGTCTGGGCCGCGGCGAAGGCGTCCGCGAGGCCGGCCGGGTCCTGGGTCAGGCCGGTTATCGACTCGGCCGTGGCGCGGGTGAGTTCGGCGATGTCCAGGGGCACGTCCGGGCCGCGGGTGGCGAGCCGTCCCGCGCCGTCGAGGCGGATCAGCCCCTTCATCATCCCGAGGAGGAACGGGGGCGGCCGGAGGGAGAAGGTGCGGGCGTCCTCGTCGATGACCGTGAGGGAGGTCAGGCCGTCCCGGTGCCACCAGTAGACCCGGGGGGACAGCGCGCCGGGACCGTCCTCGTAGGCGCCAAGCGCGAAGGCGGCGAGGTCGTTGAGGGCGTCGACCACCGTGCCGTCGGCGATCGGGTGGTAGGCCAGGGTGTGCCGGTCGGGGACTGCGAAGAGGGCACCTTCGCGGGGCAGCGCCTCGCCGGTGGCCTGATCGACGGCCGCGTCGAGGAAGAGCGCCTTGCTGGCGACGAACGGGGAGTCCCCGGAGAGGACGTGTAGCCGCGCCCGCCGTTCGACGGTCACCACCTCGTGCGCGACGGGGACCCGCATCAGGTTCCGGTAGGCGGCCTGGCCCAGCTCCTCGCGTCCGGCGCGCGCCACGTCCTGGTCGGTGAGGATCCGCACGCTGGTGGGGGCGTCGAGGGCGTAGGCGAACACCAGCCCGTCGGCCACCTGGCGCGCGTACCGCATGGCGCCGGCGAGGTCGGGGGTGAACGCGTCGGTGGGCAGCAGCCTGGCGTGCGTGCCGCGCAGCAGTTCCTCGGCGCTCTCGCCGCCCTGGCTGGACTGCTCGAGGGCCGCGAAGTGGGCGGCGACCAGCTCGGGCCACTGGGCCTCGGGCGCGTGACGGCAGGCGTGGGCCAGGTTGTCCAGGGGCTGGTGGCGGTCGGCCCTGAGGTGGGGGGCGGTGAGAGCCCGCAGCCTGGTGGCCTGCCGGCCGGTCAGCATGGGGAGGTCGGCGTCGGGTCCTTCGTCGCGGATCATCCCGCAACCCTACGGGGCGCGTTGACGCGGACGGCGCCGCCCGCCGGAGCGAGCGGCGCCGAACAGCCGCGTCAGTCGGTGAGGTTGACGCCGCGGGCCGAGGAAGCGCCGATCTCCTCCGCGATCTCGGTCAGCACGGAGGGCGGGATGGTGCTGTCGATGGTGAGGGCGATCAGCGCGTCGCCGCCCTCCTCGGCACGGGCCACCTGCATGCCGGCGATGTTGATCCCCGCCTCGCCGAGGATCCGGCCGAGGGTGCCGACCACGCCCGGGCGGTCGGTGTAGCGCAGGAACGCCAGGTGGTCGGCGAGCGCCAGGTCGACGGTGTGCGGGCCGATGCCGACGATCTTCTGCTGGTGCTTGGGCCCGGCCAGGGTGCCGGCGACCGAGACCACCTCGCCGCTGGTGAGCGTGCCGCGCACCCGGATCAGGTTGCGGTGGTCGGGCGACTCGGAGCTGGTGGTGAGGCGGACCTCGACGCCACGCTCCTGGGCGAAGAGCGGCGCGTTGACGTAGGAGACGGTCTCGGCCACCACGTCCTCGAAGACGCCCTTGAGCGCGGAGAGTTCGAGGATCTTGACGTCGTGCTGGGTGATCTCGCCGCAGACCTCGACGTCGAGCCGCTGGGCGACCTCGCCGGCCAGCGCGGTGAAGATCCGCCCCAGCTTCTCGGCGAGCGGCAGCCCTGGGCGCACGTCCTCGGCGATGACACCGCCCTGGACGTTGACCGCGTCGGGGACGAGCTCGCCGGCCAGCGCGAGCCGGACCGACTTGGCGACGGCGAGACCGGCCTTCTCCTGGGCCTCGCCGGTGGAGGCGCCCAGGTGCGGAGTGCCGATCACGGAGTCGAACTCGAAGAGCGGGGAGTCGGTACAGGGCTCGGTCGAGTAGACGTCGAGCCCGGCGCCGGCGACCCGGCCCTCCTTGAGGGCGCTGAGCAGCGCGGTCTCGTCGACGATGCCGCCGCGCGCCGCGTTGATGACGCGGACGCTGGGCTTGACCTTGTGCAGCGCCTCCTCGCCGATGAGCCCCAGGGTCTCCGGGGTCTTGGGGAGGTGCACGGTGATGAAGTCGGAGACGGCGAGCAGCTCGTCGAGGGTGAGGAGCTTGACGCCCATCTGGGCGGCGCGGGCCGGCTGCACATAGGGGTCGTAGGCGACGATGTCCATGCCGAAGGCCGCCATCCGCTGGGCGACCAGCACGCCGATCCGGCCGAGGCCGACGACGCCGAGGGTCTTCTCGGCGAGCTCGACGCCGGTGTACTTGCTGCGCTTCCACTCGCCCTGCTTGAGCGCGGCGTTGGCCTGCGGGATGTTGCGGGCGGTGGCGACGATCAGTCCGCAGGCGAGCTCGGCGGCGGTGACGATGTTGGAGGTGGGCGCGTTGACCACCATCACGCCGGCCTTGGTGGCGGCCGACACGTCGACGTTGTCCAGGCCGACGCCGGCCCTGGCGACGACCTTGAGCCGGCGGGCGGCGGCGATGGCCTCGGCGTCGATCTTGGTGGCGCTGCGGATCAGCACGGCGTCCACGTCGGCGATGGCGGTCAGCAGTTCGTCACGGGCGGCACCGTCGCAGCGGCGGATCTCGAAGTCCGGGCCGAGGGCGTCGACGGTCGCGGGGGAGAGCTCTTCTGCGATGAGTACGACGGGCTTGCTCACTGGGTCTCACTGGTCCTTTGCGGAAGGCCGCGTCCCAACGGCCAGACGGTGGAGAGGTAGGCAGCCACGTGGAGCCGCACGACGCTGTGAGCCCGTGACACGCTTGGTGCAGTGCAGTGTAGCGGCGGGCGGCGGAGCCGGCGCTTGGCTGCCGGAGCCGCCGCCCGATCGAGCGAACTCCCCGCGTGACGGCGGGATCAGCGGGCTCAGGCCTCTTCGTCGACCCAGCTCATCAGCTTGCGGAGCTCCTTGCCCGTGGTCTCCAGCAGGTGGCCCTCGTCGGCCTTCTTGTACTCGTTGTAACGCGGCAGACCGGCCTTGTACTCGGCCATCCACGCCTCCGCGAAGGTGCCGTCCTGGATGTCGCCCAGGATGCGCTTCATCTCGGCCTTGGTCTGGTCGGTGATGACGCGCGGGCCCGACACGTAGTCGCCCCACTCGGCGGTCTCGGAGATCGACCAGCGCATCTTCTCCAGGCCGCCCTCGTACATCAGGTCCACGATGAGCTTGAGCTCGTGCAGGCACTCGAAGTACGCGATCTCCGGCTGGTAGCCGGCCTCCACCAGGGTCTCGAAGCCGGCCTTGACCAGCGCGGCGGTGCCGCCGCAGAGGACCGCCTGCTCGCCGAAGAGGTCGGTCTCGGTCTCCTCGGTGAAGGTGGTCTTGATGACGCCGGCGCGGGTGCCGCCGATGGCCTTGGCGTAGGAGAGGGCCAGCGGGAAGCCGTTGCCCGAGGCGTCCTGCTCGACGGCCACGATGCACGGCACGCCGCGGCCCTCCTCGTACTGGCGGCGGACCAGGTGGCCCGGGCCCTTGGGGGCGACCATGCAGACGTCGACGCCCGCCGGCGGCTTGATGAAGCCGAAGCGGATGTTGAAGCCGTGGCCGAAGAAGATCGCGTCGCCCTCCTTGAGGTTGTCCCGCACGGACTCCTCGTAGACGCGGGCCTGGATCGGGTCCGGCACCAGGATCATGACGACGTCGGCCTCGGCGGCGGCCTCGGCCGGGGTGACGACCCGCAGGCCCTGCTCCTCGGCCTTGGCGCGGGACTTCGAGCCCTCGTGCAGGCCGACCCGGACGTCGACGCCCGAGTCGCGCAGCGACAGCGCGTGGGCGTGGCCCTGGCTGCCGTAACCGAGGACCGCCACCTTGCGGCCCTGGATGATGGACAGGTCGGCGTCGTCGTCGTAGAACAGCTCGGCCACTTCGGTTCTTCTCCTTGTTGGTTCTCGCCGCCGCGAGGGGCGACGGCCGGGTTCCACCGTAGGACGTGTGGAACGGGCGGGGTCGGTCGGTCTCGGTATCCGGTCCGCCGACGCGTCGGCGGACCGGGCGCCTCCGACGCTACGCCGTGCGGTCGAGGGCGCGGAGCGAGCGGTCGGTGATGGAGCGGGAGCCGCGGCCGATCGCGATGGCGCCGGACTGCACGAGCTCCTTGATGCCGAAGGGCTCCAGCATGCGGAGCATGGCTTCGAGCTTGTCGCTGCTGCCGGTGGCCTCGATGGTGACGGCCTCGGGCGCGACGTCCACGGTCTTGGCGCGGAAGAGTTGAACGATCTCGACGATCTGCGACCTGGTGTCGTTGTCGGCGCGAACCTTCACCAGAACGAGTTCACGGTGGACGGCGGCCGCCGGGTCGAGTTCGACGATCTTCAGGACGTTGACCAGCTTGTTGAGCTGCTTGGTGACCTGTTCGAGCGGGAGGGCGTCGACGCTGACCACGATGGTGATCCGGGAGACCTCGGGGTGTTCCGTGGTGCCGACGGCGAGCGAGTCGATGTTGAAGCCGCGGCGGGAGAACAGCGCGGTGATCCGGGACAGGACACCGGGCTTGTTCTCGACCAGGACGGAGAGCGTGTGCTTGGACATGGCGGGTTCTGGGTTACCTCTCCGGTCGGTCAGTCGACGGCGTCGCTGAAGTCGGGGCGCACGCCGCGGGCGGCCATCACCTCGTCGTTGGAGGTGCCGGCGGCGACCATCGGCCAGACCATGGCGTCCTCGTGGACGATGAAGTCGACGACGACGGGCCGGTCGTTGATGGCGTTGGCCTTCTCGATGACGGCGTCCAGCTGCTCGGGGTCCTCGCAGCGCAGGCCGACGCAGCCCATGGCCTCGGCCAGCTTGACGAAGTCGGGGATGCGGGTGCCGGCGGTCGAGGGGCCCTCGCGCAGCACGGTGTTGGAGTACCGCTGGTTGTAGAAGAGGGTCTGCCACTGGCGGACCATGCCCAGGGCGCCGTTGTTGATGATGGCGACCTTGATCGGGATGCCGTTGAGCGCGGCGGTGACCAACTCCTGGTTGGTCATCTGGAAGCAGCCGTCGCCGTCGATGGCCCAGACGGGGGCGTCGGGGCGGCCGGCCTTGGCGCCGAGGGCGGCGGGCACGGCGTAGCCCATGGTGCCCAGGCCGCCGGAGTTGAGCCAGGTGCCGGGGCGCTCGAAGGGCAGGTAGTGGGCGGCCCACATCTGGTGCTGGCCGACGCCCGCGGTGAAGATGGTCTCCTCGGGGGCCAGTTGGCCGATGCGCTCGATGACCTGCTGCGGGGAGAGGGTGCCGTCCTCCGGCAGGCCGTAGCCCAGCGGGTAGGTCTCGCGCCAGCGGTCGAGCTGCTCCCACCAGCCGGCGTACCGCCCGGCGGCGTCGGGGCCCGGGGTGGTGGCCGGGTCATCGGCGCGGAGGGCGGCCGTCAGGTCGGCCATCACGTCCTTGACGTCGCCCACGATCGGGACGTCGGCGAGCCGGTTCTTGCCGATCTCGGCCGGGTCGATGTCGGCGTGCACGATCTTGGCGTGCGGCGCGAAGGAGTCGATCTTCCCGGTGACGCGGTCGTCGAAGCGGGCGCCGAGGGCGACGATCAGGTCGGCCCGCTGGAGCGCGGTGACGGCGGCGACCGAGCCGTGCATGCCGGGCATGCCCAGGTGCTGGGTGTGGCTGTCGGGGAAGGCGCCCAGGGCCATCAGGGTGGTGGTGACGGGGACGCCGGTCAGCTCGGCGAGTTCGAGCAGCTCGGCGGAGGCGCCGGCCTTGATCACGCCGCCGCCGACGTACAGCACCGGGCGCTTGGCCTGGGCGATCAGCCGGGCGGCCTCGCGGATCTGCTTGGCGTGCGGGCGGCTGACCGGGCGGTAGCCGGGCAGGTCGGTGGTGGGCGGCCAGGAGAAGACCGTCCTGCTCTGCAGGGCGTCCTTGGAGATGTCGACCAGGACGGGTCCTGGACGCCCGGTGGCGGCGATGTGGAAGGCCTCGGCGATGGTGCGCGGGATCTCCGCGGGGTCGGTGACCAGGAAGTTGTGCTTGGTGACGGGCAGCGTGATGCCGCAGATGTCGGCTTCCTGGAAGGCGTCGGTGCCGATGGAGGGGGCGGCCACCTGTCCGGTGATGGCGACCAGCGGCACCGAGTCCATGTGGGCGTCGGCGATGGGGGTGACCAGGTTGGTGGCGCCGGGGCCCGAGGTGGCCATGCACACGCCGACCTTGCCGGTGGCCTGGGCGTAGCCGGTGGCGGCGTGCCCCGCGCCCTGCTCGTGGCGCACGAGGATGTGGCGGACCTTGATGGAGTCCATCAGCGGGTCGTAGGCGGGGAGGATCGCGCCGCCGGGGATCCCGAAGACGGTGTCGGCGCCGACCGCCTCGAGGGAGCGGATGAGGGACTGGGCGCCCGTCACGTGCTCGACGGTGGCGGGCTGGGGTGCTCCGCCTCGGGGGGCCCGTGGCTGCGGCTTCGGCGCCCCGGTGGCCTGCTCGGTCATCGACGTTCTCTTCTCGGGTGGTGAGGGTGGTGAAGCTGGGGTGCGGGTGCTGGCGTCGATGTCGTCCCTGCCGACATCGCTGCAACAAAAAACCCCTCGTGCCGTGAGGCATGCGAGGGGGAGCGCGTCGCTGGGGGCCACGGATTGTCCGAGGTCAGCCGACGCGCCATCCAAGTACGAGAATTCGCGAGTGCATGGATCCGACATTGCTCCCCTCGCCCGGCACGTGTCAAGCGAGCGCGATCCGCGTCTCACTATGTGAGCCGAAAACACAGCACTATGTGAGCCCGGAAACGCGGCACTATGTGGGCCGGTCGGCCAGGGGTGTCACGAGGGCGCGGAGTGCGAGGGCGTCGGGTCGGCGGGGGTCTCGCGGTGGGTGCGGCGGGCCGGCGGCAGTGGTGGCGGGGGTACCGGGAGGCGGCCGGCGTCGAGGGCCCGGCGCAGCCTGGCCGGATCGAGGGGCTCGCAGAAGGCGAGGCCCTGGCCGCGGCGGCAGCCGAGGGCGCGGAGCGCGGTGGCCTGCTCGGGGTGGTCGACGCCGTCGGCGAGGGAGTCGATGCCCAGGTCGGCGGCCATCCGCAGCAGGCCGGCGGCGATCTTGCGGAGCTGCGGGAAGTCGAGCAGGCCGTCGACCAGCTCGCCGTCGAGGCGGACCAGGTCGACGGGGAGCCGGTGCAGGGCGGCGGCCGCAGTGCCGCCGCTGCCGAAGCCGCCGAGGGCGATGCCGACGCCGAGGCCGCTGAGGTCGAGGAGACGGCGGCGCAGCTCGTCGGCGGCCAGCACGGACTCGGCCTCGGGGAGCTCGATCACCAGGGCCGAGGGCGGCAGCGCGTGCTCGGCGAGCAGGGCCTCGACGCCGCCGGCGCCCAGCGCCCGGTCGGCGAGCCTGGGCCCCGGCACCCGGACGCTGACCGGCACGGTGAGGCCCTTGCGGTGTCGGCGGCCGGCCTCGGCGATGGCCTGCTTGATCAGCCAGCCGGTCATCTCGGTGGCCCGCTCCCCCGCCTCGGGGCGGGGGCCGCGCAGCAGTTCGAGCGGGGTGGTGAGCAGGCCGTGCGCGGAGCGCCAGCGGGCCTGCGCGGAGAGGGCCGTGATCCGGCCGTCCGCGAGGTCGACCACGGGCTGGTGGACGAGGGTGAACTCGCCGGCGTGCAGGGCGCGGCGCAGCCGGTCGGCCAGCTCGGTGCGGCGCACGGCGTCGGCCTGGAGCTGGGGGACGTAGAGCTCGACGCGGGCCTTGCCCGCCTGCTTGGCCCGGTACATGGCGAGGTCGGCGTTGCGCATCAGGGCGGCCGGGGTGGCGCCCGGCTCGGCGAAGGCGATGCCGATGCTGGCGGCCACCCTGACCTCGCGGCCGTCCAGCAGGTAGGGGCGGGAGAGCGCGGCGCGGACCCGCTCGGCGATCTCCAGGGTCCGGTACTCGCGGGAACCCGGGCCGCCGGCCGGCTCGCCCGTCGGCCGGTCGGCCTGGTGGTCGGCCTGGTGGTCGGCCTCCTCGCCGCCCGTGGGGTCGCCGACGATCAGCGCGGCGAACTCGTCCCCGCCGAGCCGGGCGGTGGTGTCGCCGGACCGCACGCTCTCCCGGAGCCGCTGCCCGGCCTGCACCAGCAGTTCGTCGCCCGCCTGGTGGCCGATGGTGTCGTTGACGGCCTTGAAGCCGTCGAGGTCGATGAAGAAGACCGCCGCCTCCGGGACGCCGCCCTGCCCGGGGTCGGCGCCGTCGGAGAGGGCGAGCCTGACCCGCTCGGTGAACAGGGCCCGGTTGGGCAGGTCGGTGAGGGCGTCATGGGAGGCGCTGTGCTGGAGCTGCGCTTGCAGTCGCACACGTTCTGTGACGTCTCGACTGTTGAAGATCAGGCCGCCCTGGTAGCGGTTGACGCTGGACTCGACGTTGAGCCAACGGCCCTCGGCATGCCGCACCCGGCACTCGATCCTGGTGGCCGACTCGAGGGCGGGCGAGACCGAGAGGAAGCGGCGCAGCTCGTGCAGGACACGGCCGAGGTCGTCGGGGTGGATCAGCGTGGAGAGCTCGCAGCCGATCAGCCTGTCGGCCTCCCTGCCGTAGACGCCGGTGGCCGCCGGGCTGACGTAGCGCAGCTTGCCGTCCGGCGCGGCGATCATGATCACATCGCTCGATCCTTGCACCAGCGAACGGAAGTAGTTCTCCTTCTGCGCGAGTTCGCGGGCCAGGGCCACGTTGTCGGCCAGCGTGATGCCCTGCCGGACGAGCAGCGCGAGGACCACCGTGGACGCGGTGTAGACGACGACCCGGTCGACGCTGCGGCCAGCGACTATGGTCATCAGGATGCTCAGCACGCAGACCGCGGCCGCGGTGTAGGGCGCCAGGGCGCCGATGCCGAGGGACTCGGCGAGCGGCCGGGCGCGACAGCCGGCGCGGCGCTCGGCCGGCGGCTCCCCGCCGCACCCCGGGTCGCGGCCCTGCGGGTAGGCGTGGTCGTACTCGTGGGACGCGTGGTCGTGTGCGTGGGACGGGCGGTCGTAGGACTGGACCGGGCGGTCGTACGGCTGGGACGCCGGCTCCTTGGCCGGCTTCTCGTCCGGCGGCCGGCCGCCGGACGACTGGGCGCCCCGGCCGCCCGCCCAGGGCGCGTAGGCCAGGAGCAGCGAGGCGGCGAACCAGCCGGCGTCGAGCAACTGCCCCGAGCTGTAGTGGGCGCGCAGCATCGGCGAGGTGAACAGCGCGTCGCACAGCACGGTGAGGGCGAGGGCGCCGATGGCGGTGTTGATCCCGGCCCGGTGCCTGGTGCCGCACCTGAAGTGCAGCACCAGGACCATGCTGACCAGCGCGATGTCGAGCAGCGGATAGGCGAGCGCCAGGGCGGCGCGGGCCACCGTCTCACCCCGCCACTGCGCGGTATGGGCGAGGGCGACGCTCCAGGAGAGCGTCATCAGGGAGCCGCCGATCAGCCAGGCGTCGAGCCCGAGGCAGATCCAGCCGGCCCTGGTGACCGGGCGTCTGGCGAACATCAGCAGCCCGATGATGGCCAGCGGCGCGAACAGCAGGTAGCAGAGGTCGGCGAGTGAGGTGCGCGGAACGGACTCCCGCAGCACCACCTCGTACCAGCCCCATATGGCGTTCCCCAGGCCGATCATCATCGAGGAGAGGCCGAACAGCGTCCACGCGGGCCTGAGGTGGCCGGCCCGCCGGTGCGCGTACCTCAGGCAGGAACCGGCGGCCAGGAAGGCGGCCGCGGAGAGCCCGAAGTCCCCCATCACGCGCGCCACCTGCGGGGAGCCCCAACCGAACACGGCCCCCACCGCGTAGCCCGCGCACACGCCGGCCAGTGCCAACCGCGGCCCCGGGCCGCTCAGCGGCGACCTCGCCGCGCCGGCGCGCGGCGACCGACTCGCTCTCGGGCGGTGCATCTCGCCTGTGCCCCCCTCTCGTTCCGAACCTCGCCCCGGGACGGACGGTACACCAGAGTGGTCACGGAACGCCATAGCCGTCTTACCGACCGTGACGATTCGGGGGCTGCGTAGCGTTCGGCCAACGCGCCGGGTCAGTGCTCCCGACCGCCGGTGGCGACGACGTGCGCCACCGGCTCACCGGCCGCGAACCTGGCCAACTGGCCCCGCAACAGCCGCTCGGCACGTGGCCGGAACGCGGTGGAGGGGCCGCCGACATGCGGGGTGATCAGGGCACCTGGCGCGTGCCACAGGGGGTGGCCAGGCGGCAGCGGCTCGGGGTCGGTGACGTCGAGCGCGGCCCGCAGCCGGCCCGTCCCGAGCTCGGCGAGCAGCGCCTCGGTGTCCACGACCGGCCCCCTGGCCACGTTGACCAGCAGCGCGCCGTCGGGCAGTCGGGCCAGGAACTCGGCGTCGACCAGGCCGCGGGTGGCGTCGGTCAGCGGGGTGGAGACGATCACCACCTCCGCGTTCGGCAGCAGCTTCGGCAGTTCCTCGATGCCGTGCACCGGGCCGCGCGGCGCCGTCCTCGCGCGGCTCGCCACCCGTATCACCTCGGCCACCTCGAAGGGCAGCAGTCGGTCCTCGATGGCGCCGCCGATGCCGCCGTAGCCGAGGATCAGCACCCGGCGGTCGGCGAGGGCGGGGCGCACGTCCTGCTCCCACCGCTCCTCGCGCTGGGCGACGACCGACCGCGGGATCCCGCGGAGCGCGGCCAGGGTCAGGGCGAGGGCCAGTTCGGCCGTGCTGGTGTTGTGCAGCGGGCCGGCGTTGCAGAGCCGCACCTCGGGGGCCAGCAGTGGAAGCGCGGGAAGCATGTGGTCGACGCCGGCGGTCAGGGTCTGGACGACGCGCAGGTCGGTCATCCGTGGCAGCGGGCGCGACACGACGTCCTGCGACCGCAGGTAGGGGACGACGTAGAAGGCGCAGCGGGCCGGGTCGGCCGGGTAGTCGTCCTCGCCGTCCCAGTGCCGGTAGGTGAGGGATTCGGGCAGGTCGGACAACTCGTCGGGGGGAAAGGGCAGCCAGACGTCCGTAGTGCTCATGCCGTCAGGCTAGATCCGGACGGCGGCCGCCGGGCACGGGCGTGACGGAACCGAATCGTTCGTGATGTGCTGGTCGCTCCGATCACGGTCCGGGGGCGGGAAGGGACGGAGGCGGATGATGAGGCGACGAGGCGCGGCCCTTTCGGCGGCGGTGACGGCGCTGGCCCTGGCGGTGGCGGGCTGCACCGGCTCGGAGTCGGCTGACGACGACCCGGCGGACGGCGCGACCAGCCCCGCGCGGCCGACGCCGGATGAGCCGACGCCCGAGGCGACCGAACCGTCGGGGGCGCCGGTCGCGCCTGACGAGGGCGCGGTGGAGGTCGTCGGGACGGTGGCCGACGGGCTCGACTCGCCCTGGGGGCTGGCCCGGCTCCCCGACGGCGACCTGCTGGTCGGCTCGCGGGACGGCGGGACGGTGCACCGGATCGCCGTCGACTCGGGCGACGTGGCGGAGGTGGGCGCGGTCCCCGGCGTGACGCCCGACGGCGAGGGCGGGCTCCTCGGCCTCGCCCTCGACCCGGAGTTCGCGTCGAGCGGGCTGCTCTTCGCCTACTACACGACGGCCGACGACAACCGGATAACCGCCTTCCGCTACGCCCCGGCGGCGGCGCCTGGACGCGGCCTCACCGCGGACCGGGACCTGCTCACCGGCATCCCCAGGGGTGAGTTCATCCACCACGGCGGCGGCCTCGCCTTCGGCCCGGACGGCATGCTGCACGCCGCCACCGGTGACGCCGGCGAGGAGGCGCTGGCGCAGGATCCCGACTCGCTGGCCGGCAAGATCCTGCGGATCGACCCGGCGACCGGCGAACCCCCGGCGGACAACCCGGACCCCGGATCCCCGGTCTACTCCGCCGGCCACCGCAACGTGCAGGGTCTCGCCTGGGACGCCGAAGGCGTCCTGTGGGCCTCGGAGTTCGGCCAGGACACGTGGGACGAACTCAACCGGATCGAGGCCGGCCGGAACTACGGCTGGCCGGTGCACGAGGGCCCGGGCGGCGAGGCGGACGGCTTCACCGACCCGATCAGGTGGTGGCCGCCGGCCGAGGCCTCCCCCAGCGGGCTGGCCTTCCAGGGCGGCTCGCTCTGGCTGGCCGGCCTGCGCGGCGAACGCCTGTGGCGGGCGCCGCTCACGGACGCGGACCCCGAGCCCTTCCTGACCGGCGAGTTCGGCCGCCTCCGGGCGGTCCTGGCGGTCGGCGACGACGAACTGCTGCTGGTCACGAACGAGACGGACACCCGCGGCACGCCCTCCGGCCCGGACGACCGCGTCCTCCGCCTCCGCGTGCGGTGACGCCCACGGCGGTCCACCGGCACGGTGTTCCCCCACCCACCCGCCCTTTTCCGCGCTTCGCGCGGGGTGGGGCCCTGCGGCCCCGGGCCCCGGCGGCTGCGCCGCCGGGCCGGCGCGCTGCCGCGCAGACGCGTTGCTCCC
>NZ_BAAGPR010000129.1:0-19120 GCF_054783955.1 Streptomyces mayteni
CCGCCCTTCCCGCTGCGCGGCATCCCGACGCGGCGGGGGTGCCCCGCGCTCCGCGCGGGGTTTTCCCCACCCACCCACCCTTTTCCGGCGTGACGCGCTGCGCGCGGCCGGCGCTGGCGGGCACCTCCCGCGCTGCGCGCGGTTTTTCCCCACCCACCCGCCCCTTTTCGCGCTCCGCGCGGTGGTGCGCTGGCGCGCCCGGTTCGCCGACGGCGCCGTACCCGCGCGGAGCGCGGACGGGCCGCCCCGCGGCGCAGCCGCCAGCCGCGCGCAGCGCGCAGAGGGGTGGGTGGGCGGGGAAAACCCCGCGCGGAGCGCGGGAGGTGCCCGGTGGGTCGGGCGCGTCAGCGCCTACGCGCGGAGCGCCTGCCGTCGGGCCGGCGCGTCAGCGGGGAAGGGCGGGCGGGTGGGGAAAACCCCGCGCGGAGCGCGGGGCACTGTCCGGTGGGTCGGCGCGTCAGCGCAAAAGGGTGGGGGGAGAAAACGGCGGTCAGTCGCAGAAGGCGTCCCGTACCGCCACCGCCTGCGTCGTCCACCAGACGACCAACGCCGCGGCCGCCGCGAACTGCGGGTCCGCGCGGGGGTCACCCCGCTCGTAGTGCCACCGCAGCATCCAGAAGTCGTTGAGCCGCTCCCACCACACCCGATGCACGGCCGCCGCCAGTTCGCCCGGCGTCGCGCCCGTCGTCGCACGGTAGGCGCGCGCGTACGCGCGGACCTTGGGGAGCGCGAGGCTCCCGTCCGGTCGGAGGAAGAAGATCGCGGCGGCCCGCACCGCCTCCTCGGCGCGCGGCTGTACGTCGAGCCGGTCCCAGTCGATGATGGCCACCGGCTCCACCGGGCCCTCGGCCCGGTAGAGGAGGTTCAGCGGGTGGAAGTCGCCGTGCACCCAGCCCTCGGCCGGCACCTCGGCCGGCCCCGGCCGCAGGTGGGTGTGGGCGTGCAGCAGGGCGCGGCGTTCGAGGAGCCGGTGTTCGGCGAGTTCGTCGAAGCCGGTGCGGCGTGGCCTGGCCCTGACCCGGCCGAGCAGTTCGTCGATGACGGTGTCCGTCTCGGCCGGCGCGGCCGCCCGCCGGCAGGCGGCGCGCGGGCGTGGCGCGCGCCTTATGACGAGTTCGAGCGCCCGGTGCACGCGGCCGAGCAGCGCGCCGAGCCGGCGGCTCTGCGCCCTGCTGAGCTGGCCGCCGTCCCGGTGCCGGCCGTCGATCCAGGGGTGGAGCGCGTAGCAGCGGTCCCGGTGGACGACGACGGTCCGCCCGTCACGGTCGGCGAGCGGCGGGGCGACCGGCAGGCCGAGCTCCGCCAGCGCCGCGGTGGCGCGGTGTTGGCGGAGCAGCGGTGCTATGTCGTCGGGGTCGCCGTCCAGGTGGTGCTTGAGGAAGAAGACCCCGCGGGTGGTCGCCAGCCGGTAGCCGTGGTTGAGCAGCCCCTCGGCCAGCGGTTCGCAGCCGATCGCGTGCCCCGCGTCGTAGCGACGCACCAGCGCGGAGAGGGTGCGGTCCGTCAGACGCTTCACGGGTCAGGTGCTGGCGCCGCCAGCCGGGTCGGTGGTCGCGCCGCCACCCGGGCCGGTGACGCTGCCCTCGGCCGCACCGCCGCCCGCCGCGTCGCCGCCCTCGACCGCACCGCCGTTGGCCGCGTCGCCGCCCTCGGTGGTCGCCGAGCCGTCGTCGCCCTCCGTGACGGCACCCGAGTCGTCCTCCGGCGGCGGAGTGGTCTCCTCCTCGGTGGTCGGGTCGGTGGTCTCCGGCTCGGTCGGGTCGGTGGTCTCAGGTTCGGTCGGCTCGCCCGTCTCGTCGCCGCCCGACCAGCCGCTGCCTGGGTCGCTCGGGTAGTACGAGTCGTCGCCCGAGTCGTCCTGTTCCTCGTCGTCGGAGGCGGACGGGCTCTCGTCGTCCTCCGGGGCCGTCTCCTCGGTGCTCTCGTCCGTGGTCTCGGTCGGGGTGGGCTCGGAGGTCGGCGGGTCCTCGCCGCCGCCGCCCATGTTGGCCGCGACCAGCACGCCGGTGCCGATGGCGACGACGGCGGCCAGGGCCACGAGCAGCAGCCGGCCGCGGCGCCCGCGGCCCTGCCGGGGCGGCTCGCCGCCGGCGTCCGGGTTGCCGAGCAGCATCGGCGCGGTGAGCTGGCCGGTCGGCGCGTCGGTGCGGCCGCGCGGCGCCGGGGTGCCCATCGGCGGGGTCGCGCCGCCGGTGATCGAGCCGGTGTTCCACAGGCCGACCGTGTGGTCGCCGTGCTCCTCCAGCATGCGCAGCGCGTACTGGATCATGCCGCGCATCTCTTCGGCGGACTGGAAGCGGTCGTCCGGGTCCTTGGTGAGCGCCCGCATGACCATGCCGTCCAGCTCGGGCGGCGCGCTCGGCGACACCTCGGACGGCGGCCGCGGCGTGTCCTGGACGTGCTGGTAGACCACGGAGAGCGGGGTCTCGCCGACGAACGGCGGCCGCAGCGCGAGCAGTTCGTAGAGCAGGCAGCCGACCGCGTAGAGGTCGGAGCGGGTGTCGACGGTCTTGCCGAGGGCCTGCTCGGGGGAGAGGTACTGGGGGGTGCCCATGACCATGCCGGTCTGGGTCATGGTCTGCGCGGCGCCGTGCAGCGCGCGGGCGATGCCGAAGTCCATCACCTTGACCGCGCCGGTGTCGGTGATGATCACGTTGGCCGGCTTGATGTCCCGGTGCACGATGCCGTGCTGGTGGCTGTAGGCCAGGGCCTCCAGCACGCCGGAGACGATGATCAGCGCCTGGTCGACCGGCGGGGCCTCCGCGTCGATCAACAGCTCCCTGATGGTGCGGCCCTCGACGAGCTCCATCACCATGTAGGGCACGACGCTGCCGCCGACGACCTCCTCGCCGGAGTCGTAGACGGCGACCACCGCGTGGTGGTTGAGCCCGGCGACCGACTGCGCCTCGCGCGTGAACCGGGCCTTGGAGACCGGGTCCTCGGCGAGGTCGGCCCGCAGCAGCTTGACGGCGACGATGCGCCCCAGCCTGACGTCCTCGGCGGCGAAGACCTCCGCCATGCCGCCCCTGCCGAGCCGGTGGGTCAGCCGGTAACGGCCATCGCCGACCAGCCCGTTGTTGCCCCACATTTCCGGCGTTTCGGGCACCTCGTTGCCGGTCGCCCCGGGGTTTCCGTCGCCGGAATCCGCGGCGCCATGATCCTGTGCCATCAGTCCTCGCCGTAATCGCTGGATCGCCCAGCCATCAAACCCGTTCCGAGGGCGCGATGACAAGTTGGGTTGTCATGTCGTCGTCGCATACCAGCCGTGACGGTGCGTGGCCGGCCGGTGGCCGAGCGGT
The DNA here is from genome assembly GCF_054783955.1 of Streptomyces mayteni. Classification (NCBI taxonomy): domain Bacteria; kingdom Bacillati; phylum Actinomycetota; class Actinomycetes; order Kitasatosporales; family Streptomycetaceae; genus Streptomyces; species Streptomyces mayteni. The sequence continues at coordinate 3,300 of NZ_BAAGPR010000129.1, forward strand.
CACCAGGGCCGGTGGGAGGCAGGTCAGTGCGTCAGGGGGAAGCTCGCCAGGATCCGCTCGGCCAGCTCCGCGTCACCCTCGACCTTGAGCCGGTCCGCGACCCGCTTCGCCTTGGTGCGGCCGCACACCACGCGGGTGAACGTCTCCCAGTCCATGGTGAAGGTCACGATCGGGCCGAGCGACGGGCTGCGGTCCACCGATCCTTTGCCCTCCTCGTCGACCCGGACGGTGCGGAGAAACTCGATCGGGCCGCTCACGTCGAAGACCACGGCCGACTTCTTCGGCGCCCCGACGTTCTCGGCGATCACCTTCGGCAGCTTGTTCAACATCACGTCGCGCGCGATGTGCGCGGCCGGCGAGTTGACGTTTCCCGGCTGCCGCAGCGCGCGGCGCAGATCCTGCTCGTGCAGCCAGACGTTGAACACCCGCGCGATGAGGAAGTCCGCCACCGAGATCTGCCCGTGCTGCGGGTGCGGGATCAGGGCGTCCGGCTTCCGGCGCTCGTTGCGCAGCTGCCGGGAGCGGCGAATGATGGTGTACTCCAGCTCGCCGGTCATCTCGGGGCCGGTGTGGTGGCGCCGCACGTCCACCTGGACCTCGAGGTAGCGGGTCGTCTCGTCCACCACGTGGTACAGGTCCCGGGGGAGCGTGTGGATCGGCCGCGGGTCGCCGAGCGCCTCGCACTCGCCGCCGATCACGTGCGAGACGACGTCCCGAACCGACCAACCTGTGCATTCCGTCGGCCGGTTCCACTCACCGTCGACGAGTGTCGAGACGAGCTCTGATATCGCCTCGATACTCTGGGTCCAGGCATCGATATACGGCTGAAGGCTCGGGTGCGGCACGGTCACGGGACCCCTCGTGGCGGTTTCGGCGCTGGCTTGGGTGTTCACACCGTACGCTGCGCGGGGGCAGCCGGTGAATGCTTTCTGTATGGCAATCCTAGGGTGTGGCCACCTCGCGCGGCGCCGCGTTCGGGTGGCCCGCCTCAGGCGCCCGCGAGAAACGCGGTCATGGCGTTCGCCAGGTGATAGGGGTCGACCGCCGCGCAGAGTTCCCGCGCGGAGTGCATGGAGAGGATCGCCACCCCGACGTCCACCGTGGCGATGCCGTGCCGGGCCGCGGTGATCGGGCCGATGGTGGTGCCGCACGGTATGGCGTTGTTCGAGACGAACGACTGCCACGGCACGCCCGCCCGCTCGCAGGCCGCGGCGAACACGGCGCGCCCGGTGCCGTCGGTGGCGTACCGCTGGTTGACGTTGGTCTTCAGCATCGGCCCGGCGCCGGCCATCGGGCGGTGGTCGGGGTCGTGCCGCTCCTCGTAGTTGGGGTGGACCGCGTGCCCGGTGTCGGAGGAGAGGCAGAACGAGCCGGCCAGCGCCCTGGCCCGGTCCTCGAGGGAGCCTCCCCGCGCGTAGACCGACCGTTCGAGCACGGTGCCGAGCAGCGGCCCCTGGGCGCCGGTGTCGGAGGTGGAGCCGTTCTCCTCATGGTCGAACGCGGCCAGCACCGGAAGGTAGCCGAGGCCCTGGCCGCCGGCCGCCGCGGCGGTGAGCGCGGCGGTGCCGGCGTGCACCGACACCAGGTTGTCGAGCCGCGGCGCGGCGAGCAGTTCGCGGTCCTTGCCGAGGAAGGCGGGCGGCTCGACGGAGTGCGCCATCAGGTCCCAGCCGGTGACCTCGGCGGCCGGCAGGCCGGCCTCGGCGGCCAGGAACTCGATCAACTCGCCCTCGCGCGGCCGGCCGATGCCCCACAGCGGCGTCATGTGCCGCTGCCGGTCGAGCTTCAGCCCCTCGTTGACCGACCTGTCCAGGTGCACCGCGAGCTGCGGCACGCGCAGCAGCGGCCGGTCGACGTTCACCAGCACGGCCCGGCCGTCGCGCAGCGTGAGCCGCCCGGAGAGGCCGAGGTCGCGGTCGAGCCAGGTGTTGAGCAGCGTGCCGCCGTAGATCTCGACGGCCAGCTGCTTCCAACCGGCCCGGCCGGTGTCGGGGACCGGCTTGATCCGCAGGTTGGGGGAGTCGGTGTGGGCGCCGACGATCCGGAACGGGGTGGCCGGGGTGGCGTCGGCGGGCACGAACCAGGCGATCAGCGCCCCGGCGCGCTGCACGTAGCGCCCGCCTGCGGTGCCGTCCCAGGCCGCGGTCTCCTCGACCTGCCGGAACCCGGCCTTCTCGAGCCGCTGCGAGGCGTTGGCGACCGCGTGGTAGGGGGAGGGCGAGGCGGCCAGGAACCCCATCAGGTCGTCGGTGTGGGCGAGGTCGAACGGAGCGCTCATGGGTTCAGGATACGAAGGAGTCGCCCGTCCGGCCCGATCTCGGCCCATTTCACCGTCCGGCCAGGGGTTCACCTGCCGAGTCGCAACTCCTCGAGCAGGTCCTGGAGCGCCGAGTGGTCGACGTGGCCGTACTTGTTCTGCGGTCCCGTGCCCTCGACCCGGTCCTCGTTCTCGTCGGCCGCGGCCAGGACGGCGTCCACCGCGGTGAGGTCGAGCGGGCGGGTGTCGAGCTCCGGCGCCGGCGGCCGGACGCCGCTGCCGATCAGTTCGGCGACGCCGCCGCTGTCCTCCCACTGCTGGCCGAGCAGCCGCTCGGTGAAGTCGCCGTACCCCAGCACGTCGGACGCCACCTCGGGGCTTCCGGCGACGCCGCGCAGCAGGTTGCCGCTGCCGGTGTTCGCCACGACGTTCTCCGGCTCGAAGTCGAACCAGAGGAACTCGTCGGGACGGTACTGCTCGTTGGTCCGCTCCTGGACGGAGAGCGCGGTGGTCGTCAGCAGCCGGCCGTGGCCGATGTCGGGGGCCACGGTGGAGCTGCCGAGCAGGTTGCCGTAGCCGTTGTAGCGGGTCAGGGCCTCGCGGAAGGCGTCCGAGTCCGGGTCGCTGTCGAAGAGTTCCGACCACCTCCCCTGGAGCGGGGCGACGGCGGCGCGGGCCGCCTCGCCGTAGGGGGAGTCCGCCTCGGGCGGGCGGATGTCGTGGTTGAGCAGCATCATCATGCCGCTGCCCACCGCGGACTGGCCGGAGCGCAGCAGCCGGGCGTCGTCCTCGGAGAGTCCTTCCTCTGACAGGTTCCCGAGGTCGGCGAGCCCCTGTTCGCCGAGGGCGGCGACGAACTCCTCCAGGTAGCGGCCCTCGGCCTGGCTCAACCGCCGCGGTCCGGCCGTCGGGAAGCCGGAGAGCACGTCGTCGACCATGGAGCCCAGGGTCGCGGTGTAGCGGTCGACCAGCTCGGGGTCGCCGCCGAGCGCCAGCGCCTCCTTGAGCCTCTCGGCCGCGTAGCTGGCCATCCCCGGGGTGGTCCACAGGTCGAGCGGGCCAGCGGTGACGTCGTAGGCGAGGTCGTCGAGCCGCTGCCCGTACTGGGCCAGGATGTCGCGGTAGTCGGCGATGTCGGAGGTCATCGTGGAGTGCGCGTACTGGGCGTCCTCGGCGGCCATCCTGAGGTACCGGTCGCGGATCTCGCTCATCAGCTCCGGCTCGTTCGGCCGGGCCGCGTCCGTGTACTCGACGGTCCGGCGCTCGCCGCCCACGAAGTAGGAGAGGTTGGTCCGCCGCTGGTACTCGGCCTCCGCGGCGGCCAGGAGTTCGGCGTAGCGCGGGTCGAGGTAGTCGTCGATGAGCGCCCGCACGTCGAGCTCGGTCTGCCGCGCCGCCTCCATGGCGAGGTCGAGGTAGCGCGAGACCTCCGCCATGTCCTCCCCGTTGCCGGCCAGTTCGGCGGCGGTCCGGCCGTCCCGCCGGGCCCCGTCCACCACGGTCCGCCCGTCGATCCCGCCCGAGCCCTCGGCGATCTCGGTGGCCCACTCGGCCAACTCCCCGGTGTCCGCGGCCTCACCGGCGGCCCGCTGGTACGCCCGGGCGGTGTCGCCCATGTCGTCGGGATCGATCTCCGACGAGAACGCCCGCTGCAACCGCCACGGCCCGACCTCCGCGACCGCCTCGACCTCGTCCCGGGAGAACGTCAGCTCAGCCATCCTGCGACCTCCGTTTGCGGATTTGCTGGCAGAACGTTAGGCAGCAGGTCCGCAGGTGTCCACGGAACTCCCCTTTTTCTGAGCGCAACTTGAGGCTGACCCGGGTGGACGATCGCGCCGGCTCGCAGTGAGCCGCGTCAGCCGGAAGGTGACTCCTGGGAGTTGCAGGGTAACTCTCCGGTAGGGTTTCCATGTGATCAGCAACGGCCGTCGTCAGAAGCAGCCCGTCGCCGTGGCGCTGGTCGCCACGGCCCTTCGCCGCACAGCTGGTCCGCGGGCCGTCGCCGCCTGGCACGAGGACCTGGTCACGCTCGACGAGGCCGCCCAACGTACCGCCGGCGCGCGATCGTGCGATTCGCTCCAACGCCTCGCGCGCCAGCCCGGTTTCCCCGCGCCACGCGCGGACGGTGACGGTACGGCCTTCTCCTCCTGGGCTGAGGTCGCCGCCCATCTCAGGACACTCGGAGACGAAATGCCCGCGACGCACCCGGAGCTGTTGCTCGCCAACCACGCCCTGCGCACGTCCTACGAACTCGACTCGGCCAACGTCCCGGATACCGTTCGCCGCGCTCTCGGCCTGTGAACCGTCGGTGTCGCTCAGCCGTGGCGGCGGTGACCCTCGACGCAGAAGCGGTTGCCCTCGGGGTCGGCCAGGACCACGTAGGGGAGGGCGCCGGGGGGAGGGACCTCCGGGTAGTGCGGCCAGCCGACGCGGCGGGCGCCCAGTGCCACGAGGCGGGCCACCTCCTCGTCGAGGTCGCGGTCGCCCGCGTCCAGGTCGAGGTGGATCCGGGGGAACTCCTCGGCGGGGCTTTCGACCACGTCCATGGCGATGGCCAACCCGGGTTCGCCTGGCGGGGGTTCCAGGACGATCCAGTCGTCGCCCTCGTGGCGGGGCGGACGCCGCACATAGCCCAGGGCCTGTCGCCAGAAGTCGCCGGCCCGCCGGTCGTCGGTCACGCCGAGCGAGATCCGTCTGATCGTCGTCATACCGGGAGCGTAGGGGGACGACACGGGGCCGGCCCCCGGCGGCGTGGGTGGTGCCGGGGGCCGGTGTTCTCGTGGTGGTCGCGGGAGGCGGTCGGTCAGAAGGCGGACTCGTCCAGGTCCATCAGGGACAGGTCGGTGGACTCGGCGGCGGCGCGGGCCACGGCGACGCCGGGGAGCACGGTGGCCGCGAAGTGGCGGGCCGTGGCGATCTTGCCCTCGTAGAACGGGCGGTCCTTGGCCGAGGCCGTCGGCAGCTTGGCGCCCGCCACGGCCGCGCCGCGCAGCAGCAGGTAGCCGACGATGACGTCGCCCGAGGCCATCAGGAGCGCGGTGGTGTTGAGGCCCACCCTGTACAGCGAGCGGACGTCCTTCTCGGTGGCGGCCAGGTCGGTCAGCAGCACCCCGACCAGGGCCTCCAACTCGCCCACCGCGCGGGTGAGGTGGTCGCGGGCGCCGGACAGCTCCTCCTGTCCCGGCGCCTCGGCGAGGAACTTCTTGATCTCCTCGGCGATCGCCGTCAGCGCCACACCCTGGTTGCGGACGATCTTGCGGAAGAAGAAGTCCTGGCCCTGGATCGCGGTGGTGCCCTCATAGAGGGTGTCGATCTTGGCGTCCCTGATGTACTGCTCAAGCGGGTAGTCCATCAGGTAGCCGGAGCCGCCGAGGGTCTGGAGCGAGTGGGCCAGCTGCTCGTAGGACCGCTCGGAGCCGTAGCCCTTGACGATCGGCAGCAGCAGGTCGTTGATCGCCTCGTCCGCCGAGGCGTCCTCGCCGGCGTGCTGCTTGACGAGGATGGCGTCCTGCACGCTCGCCGTGTAGAGCGCCAGCGACCGCATGCCCTCGGCGTACGCCTTCTGGGTCATGAGCGAGCGGCGCACGTCGGGGTGGTGGGTGATGGTGACGCGCGGCGCGCTCTTGTCGGCGAACTGCGTGAGGTCGGGGCCCTGCACCCGCTCCTTGGCGTAGGCCAGCGCGTTGAGGTAGCCGGTGGAGAGGGTGGCGATGGCCTTGGTGCCGACCATCATCCGGGCGAACTCGATGATCTTGAACATCTGCCGGATGCCGTCGTGCTTCTCGCCGAGCAGCCAGCCCTTGGCCGGGGTGCCGTGCTGGCCGAAGGTGAGCTCGCAGGTGTTGGAGATCTTGAGGCCCATCTTGTGCTCGACGTTGGTGGCGTAGACGCCGTTGCGGTCGCCGAGCTCGCCGCTCTCCCAGTCGAAGTCGAACTTGGGGACGACGAAGAGGGAGAGGCCCTTGGTGCCGGGGCCGTGGCCCTCGGGGCGGGCGAGGACGAAGTGGATGATGTTCTCGGAGAGGTCGTGCTCGCCCGAGGTGATGAACCGCTTCACGCCCTCGATGTGCCAGCTGCCGTCCTCCTGGCGGACGGCCCTGGCCCGCCCGGCGCCGACGTCGGAGCCGGCGTCCGGCTCGGTGAGCACCATCGTGGAGGCCCATCGCTTGTCCACCATCAGCTGCGCGATCCCGCGCTGCTCCTCGGTGGCCTCGTCGTAGAGGACCTTGCCGAAGGTGGGCCCCGAGGCGTACATCCAGATCGCCGGGTTGGAACCCAGCACGTTCTCGCCGGCGGCCCAGATCAGGGAGCGGGGCGCGGTCAGGCCGCCAAGCTCCTCGCCGATGCTCATCCGCCACCACTCGGCGTCCATGTAGGCGTCGTAGCTCTTCTTGAACGACGCCGGCACGGGCGCGGTGTGGGTGGCCGGGTCGAAGACGGGCGGGTTGCGGTCGCCGTCCTCGTAGGAGACGGCCAGCTCGTTCTCGGCGAGCCTGGCGATCTCGGTGAGCATGTCCTTCGCGGTCTCGGCATCGGTCTCGGTGAAGGGGCCCGTCCCGTAGACGGCGCCGCGGCCGAGGACCTCGAACAGGTTGAACTCGATGTCGCGGAGGTTCGACTTGTAGTGCCCCATGGCGGCGACTCCGTATGTGGTGGGAGAAAGGCTCTTACCGGCAGGTAACACCCATGATGCTACCCGCTGGTAACAAGAAGCAAGCGGAAACCAGTCAAGTGTGAGTCAGTAGGCTCTCTGTTCATGTACGGCTACGACAACCAGTCCGCCTACGCCGGACAGCAGCAACAGCCCTACGGCGGGCAGCAGCCGCTGGCGGGCTACGGCGGGCAGCAGCTCTACCCGGAGCAGCCGCAGCCTGCCGCGCCCGCCGCGCCGCCGCCCGCGCCGCCGTCCCTGGCCGACGCGCTGCGCGCCTACACCTCGGGGGCGATGGCCAGCGAGGAGTTCCACGACATCTTCCTGGGCGCCAAGATCTACTGCCCGCGCGGCGAGAACCCCGGCTTCCTGGCGCTGCACAACACCCAGCAGCCGGTGATCCCGCTCTTCACCTCGCTGAAGGAGCTGCGCCGGTACGCCGGCAAGGAGTCCCGCTTCTTCACGGTGACCGGCGGCGAGGTGCTCGACCTGCTGCCCACCGGCTACGGGTTCGCGCTCGACATGGAGGGCGAGCACCGGCTGGTGCTCGACGCCAAGTCGGTGGAGGAGATGGTCGACTACACGATGCGGCGCATGTACGGGTAGCCGCTCGCCGCCTCGGGAATGGGGCCCCCTCGACTTCTGTTTACCGTTCAACTATTCTGTTGGCAGTCGTCGAGGAGGTCCCCCATGCCAGCGATCAGCGTCGAGAACCCGCTCACCCTCCCCCGCCTGGCCACGCCCGAGCCCGGCGCCGTGGACCGGCCCGTCCGCGCCGTGGTCACCGCGCCCTCCGGCCTCGAGGGCGAGGGCTTCCCGGTTCGCCGCGCCTTCGCCGGCATCCACCACCGCCACCTCGACCCGTTCATCCTGATGGACCAGATGGGCGAGGTGGACTACGCCGCCGGCGAGCCCAAGGGCACCCCCTGGCACCCGCACCGCGGCTTCGAGACCGTGACGTACATCATCGACGGCACCTTCATCCACCGGGACTCGCACGGCGGTGGCGGCGTCATCACCAACGGCGACACCCAGTGGATGACCGCCGGCTCCGGGCTGCTGCACATCGAGTCCCCGCCGGAGGAGCTCGTCATGTCCGGCGGCCTCTTCCACGGGCTCCAGCTCTGGGTGAACCTGCCGGCCAGGGACAAGATGATCACCCCGAAGTACCAGGACATCCGCGGCGGCACCGTCAGGCTGCTCGCCTCGGCGGACGGCGGCGCGCTGCTGCGCGTCATCGCCGGCGACCTCGGCGGGCACCGGGGCCCGGGCGCGACGCACACCCCGATCACGATGGTCCACGTGTCCGTGAGCCCCGGCGCGGAGGTCGCCCTGCCCTGGCGCCCCGACTTCAACGCCCTCGCCTACGGCCTCGCCGGCAGCGGCTCGGCCGGCCCCGACCGGCGCCCGTTCCGGATGGGCCAGTCGGTGGTCTTCGGCGCCGGCGACTCGGTCGTCATCCGCGCCGACGAGGCGCAGGACTCGCGCAGCGCCAACTTCGAGGTGGTGCTGCTCGGCGGCGAACCGATCCGGGAGCCGCTGGCGCACTACGGGCCGTTCGTGATGAACAGCCACGCGGAGCTGGCCCAGGCCTTCGACGACTTCAAGGCGGGCCGGCTCGGCACGGTGCCGGCCGAGGACGACTGACGGCGGAGCCGGGAGCGGCGGCTCCGCCGCAGGGCGGCGGCGCGGCCTCGCCGCGCCGCGGCGGGGCGGCGCGGGGCGAGGCCGCGCCCACCCTCCCCCAGCCATGGGGGTCCCCCCGGACGGAGTCTGGGGGAGGCTGGGAGGTGCCCCCACGAGCCCTTGGCGGTGGCCTCGCGCGGCAGCGGCGTAGCCGCCGTGGCCTCGGGGCTCGCCGCCCGCAGGCCCGGCGGCCTGGCATGGGCCCATGCCGGCGCGGCCGTGCCGGGTCCGCCCGCTCGGGTGGTGCCTCGTGCGGCGCGGTGAAGCCCCCGGCAGGCCGGCGGCGTAGCCGCCGTGGCCTCGGGGCTCGCCGGCGCCGGCACGCCGGCAGCCGCCGGGGTCCGGGTCTCGCGGCCGTAGCGGCCTGCGGCTCCGTCATCCGGCCGCGGCCGTGTCGTCTGCGCCGCCCGCCAGGGCGACCAGCATCTTGCCGGTGTTGGCGCCGCGCAGCACGCCGAGGAATGCCTCGGGGGCGCGTTCGAAGCCCGTCACCACCGTCTCCCTGGTGCGCAGGCGGCCGTCGGCCAGCCAGCCCGCCGCCCGTGACACGTACGCGGGGAAGCGGTCCAGGTGGTCGGTGACCAGCACCCCCCGGAGCGTCAGCCGCCTCGTGACGACGTCGTACAGGTTGCCGGGGCCCGGCACCGGGCCCGTCGCGTTGTACTGGCTGATCATGCCGACCAGGGCCGCCCGGCCGTGCGTCCTCAGCGCGCCGATGGCGGCCGCCAGATGCTCCCCGCCGACGTTGTCGACGTAGACGTCGATGCCGTCAGGCGCGGCCTCGGCCAGCTGCTCGGCGATCGGCCCGGACCGGTGGTCGAGGGCCGCGTCGAACCCGAACTCCTCGGTCAGCACCCGGCCCTTCGCCGGCCCGCCGGCCGACCCGATCACGCGGCTCGCGCCGAACACGCGGGCCAGCTGCCCGGCGACGCTGCCGACCGCGCCGGCCGCGCCGGAGACGAACACCACGTCGCCCTCCCGCACCGGCGCGGTCTCGGTGACGGCCAGGTACGCCGTCAGCCCGGTCGGACCCAGCGCCGACAGGTGGTCCTGCGGGCGGGCGACCGAGACGTCCACGACGGCCGCGTCCGCCGCGTCCAGCAGCGCGTGCTCGCGCCACCCCGCGAAGTGCGACACCGTCGCACCCACCGGGACGTCCGCGCTGCGCGAGGCCACCACCTCGCCGACCGCGACGCCCTCCAGCACCCGGCCGACCTCGAAGGGCGCGATGTAGGACGCCGCGTCGTTCATCCGCCCGCGCATGTACGGGTCGACCGACATCCAGGTGTTGCGGACCAGGATCTGCCCCTCCGCCGGCTCCGGCACCCGGGTCGTGACCAGCTCGAAGTTCTCCGGCCCGGGCTCGCCGACCGGCCGGGACGCCAGCCGGAACTCACGGCTCACGATCGCGCTCATCGTGCCGCTCCCCTCTCTCGTCGCTCTCGTCAGGTTTGTCCTGGCATGGTGCCGCAGGGCGCTTCAGGTCCGCTTCAGATCCGCTCCTGGGCCGCCGGAGGCGGCGCGCCGGGTACGGTGCCCCTGTGCGTTTCGGGGTGCTCGGCCCGCTGGCCGTCTGGACGGAGGACGGCGCGCCGGTGCCCGTCCCCGAGGCGAAGGTCCGCGCGCTGCTGGCAGACCTGCTGACGGCGGAGGGGCGGCCGGTGTCCGCCGACCGGCTGATCGAGGACCTGTGGCGGGAACGGCTGCCGCGCGACCCCACCGCGGCGCTCCAGACCCGGGTCTCGCAGCTGCGCCGCACCCTCGGGGACGCCGAGCCAGGCGGCCGCGACCTGGTGGTGCGGCAGCCACCCGGCTACCGGCTGGCGGTCCCGGCCGACGCCGTGGACGCCGGCCGGTTCCGCGCCCTGGCCGCCCGGGCCCGCGCCACCGGCGACGCGTGGGAACGCGCCGCGCTGCTGGCCGACGCGCTGGCCCTGTGGCGCGGCCCCGCCTACGCCGACTTCGCCGACCTGGAGTTCGCGGGACCGGCCGCCGCGCGCCTCGAAGAGGAACGGCTGACGGCCGTCGAGGAGCACGCCAGGGCCCGTCTCGACCTCGGCGAGCACCACACGCTGGCCGCCGAACTCGGCGACCTCGTCTCCCGCTACCCGCTGCGCGAGGGCCTGCGTGCCGTCCAGCTGCGCGCCCTCTACCAGTCGGGCCGGCAGGGCGAGGCCCTCGCCGCCCACGCCGAGCTGCGGGCGCTGCTCGCCGACCAGCTCGGCGTGGACCCCGGGCCCGAACTGACCGCGCTGCACGCGGCGATGCTCCGGCAGGACCCGGGGCTGCGTCCCACCGCGCCCGCCAGGCCGCCGACGAACCTGCCGGCCGTCCTCACCCCGCTGATCGGCCGCGAGGAGGCGGTCGCCGACGTCCGCGCGCTGCTGGCGGCGCACCGGCTGGTCACCCTCACAGGACCAGGCGGCGTGGGCAAGACCCGGCTCGCCCTGGCGGCCGCGCGCGCCGCCGGCGGCGCGTTCGTCGACGGCGTCTGGTCGGTGGAGCTGGCCGGCCTCGACCGGGCCACCGCCACCCCGGCGGCGGTCGCCGACCTGGTCGCGTCCGTGCTGGGCGTCCGCGACGAGGTCAGCGCGGCGGCCCCCGGCGATCCGGTGGACCGGCTCGCCGGCGCGCTCGCGCCCCGGCACCTGCTGCTGCTCCTGGACAACTGCGAGCACGTCGTCGCGCCCGTCGCCGCGGTGGCCGAGGCGCTGCTGCGTGCGGCGCCGGGACTGCGCGTGCTCACCGCCGGCCAGGAGCCGTTGGCGATCCCGGGCGAACGGCTGCGGCCCGTCCCGCCGCTGCCCGCGCCTGGCCCGGAGGCGCCGCTCGAGGAGCTGGAGTCTTTCGGCGCCGTGCGGCTGTTCGCCGAGCGGGCCGCGGCGGCGGCCCCCGGCTTCCGGCTCGGTCCCGAGAACGCCGCGGCCGTCTCCGCGATCTGCCGCCGCCTGGACGGCCTTCCGCTCGCCCTGGAACTGGCCGCCATCCGCGTCCGCGCCCTGGGCGTCGCGGAGCTGGCCGCGCGCCTCGACGACCGGTTCGCCGTCCTGGCGACCGGGCGGCGCGGTGGCCCCGCCAGGCAGCAGACGCTGCGCGCGATGATCGACTGGAGCTGGGAGCCGCTGTCGCCGTTCGAACGGGCCGTGCTGCGCCGCCTGGCCGTGCACGCCGACGGCTGCACCCTGGCGGCGGGCGAGGCCACGGCGGGTGACGAGCCCGCTGCCGGCGGCGACTTCCTGGAGGCGCTCTCCCGGTTGGTCGACCGGTCGCTCGTGGTGGCCACGGACGGTCCTGAGGGACCGCGCTACACGCTGCTGGAATCGGTCCGCGCCTACGGCCTCGACCGGCTGCGGGAGGCCGGCGAACTCGACCACGTCCAGCGGCGGCACGTCGCCCACTACACCGCGCTCGCCGAGCGCGCCGAACCCCACCTGCGCGGCCCCGGGCAGCGGCGCTGGCTCAGGACCCTGGACCGCGAACGGGCCAACCTGCGCGCCGCCCTGGAGACGGCCGTCCGGCTGCGGGACGGCCGGCACGCGGCGCGGCTGGTCACCGCCCTCGCCTGGTACTGGCACCTGCGCGGCCGCCTCGCCGAGGCCGTGCGCTCCTTCGACCTGGCGCTGGAGGCGACCGACGACGCCGAGGTCGCGGCCTGGCGCGCCGGCCTGGCGCTGCTCGCCAGCGACGGGACGGACGCCGCCGCGCGGACGGCCGCGACCGCACCCGACGGCATCGCCGACCCGGCGGCGCTGGCCCGCGCCCAGTGGTTCCTCGCCTACGCGCACCGCCGGTTCACCGACCTGACGGCGACCACCGGCCTGCTCGGCGCCGCGCTCGACGGCTTCCGCGCGGTGGACGACCGGTGGGGCGTCGCCGCCGCGCTCGCCGTCCGGGCCAGCGTCGACCGCGCACTCGGCGCGCTGGACGACGCCGAACGCGACGCCCGGGACAGCCAGGCGCTGTTCGAGGAACTGGGCGACGCGTGGGGCCGCCTGAAGGCCGCCACCACCCTGGCCGAGATCGCCGAGATCAGGGGCGATCACGCCGAGGCGGAACGGCTGAACCGGCACGGGCTGCGGCTGGCCGAGGAGCTGGAGCTGTGGGACGAGGTGTCCCTGCGGCTCTCCGGCCTTGGCCGGATCGCCCTGCTCACCGGCGACTTCGCCACCGCCGACGCCCTGCACGCCCGCGCGGCGCGCACGGCCGCCGCCCAGTCCCAGCGGGTCGCCGAGCACTTCGCCGAGATGGGGCTGGCGTTGAGCGCCAGGCGCCGGGGACGGCACGCGGAGGTCGCCGCCCGGCTGACCGGGTGGCTGCCGTGGCTGCGCCGCGCCCGCGGCGAACCCGGCCTGCCGCTGGTCCTGGCCGAACTCGGCTTCGCCGCCGAGCAGGGCGGCGACGCGGAGGCGGCGCTGCGGCTGCACCGCGAGGGGCTGGCCGCCGCCCGCGAGTTCGGCGACCCGCGGGCCGTCGCGCTGGCCATGGAGGGGCTGGCCGGCGCGCACGCCCTGGCCGGCGCCCCGGCGCACGCCGCCCGACTGCTGGGCGCGGCCGCCGCGCTGCGCGCCGGGGCCGGCGCCCCACTCCCGCCGGCCGAACGCCACGACGTCGACCGCATCACCACGACGCTGCGCGCCACGCTCGGCGACCGGACCTTCACCACCGAATTCACCCACGGCACCCACCACGATCCGGCGACGCCGGATCCCTGACCCCGCCGCCCGCCGGTAGCGCGGTCGAGCGCCCTGACCCGACCGGGCGCCGGGCGACCGGCGGCGCCGCGCCCACCCTCCCCCAGCCATGGGGGTCCCCCCGGACGGAGTCTGGGCGAGGCTGGGAGGTGCCCCCACGAGCCCTTGGCGGGCGGCCTCGCGCGGCGCGCGACGGGGCGCAGCCCCGTTTGGCCCGCGGCGTAGCCGCCGCAGACCGGCCGGGCCGGCGTTGGCGCCCCGTGCCGGCCTGCGGCCGGGGGCCCGTCCGCTGACGGACGGTAGACGGGCCCTGGCGGGCCGGACCTCGCCCGCCGGTAGCGCGGAAAGGGCGGGCAGGGGGCACGTGCCCCCTGGTCGGGGCCGGGAACCACCGCTCCTGGCTGGTCGTCAGGTACAACGAACCCACCCGCTCGGCCGCGTGCGAGGGACGCGGTCGCGGACCAGGCAGGGGGATGAGATGGCCAGTACCCAGTCCTTGCTCGAACACCTCCACTTCGGGCGCGAGGACGCCGAACGGGATGTCACCGACGGGCTGTTGCTGCGCGGCGCGTTTCTGTCCACCAACGCCTCCCGGGCGGCACTGTCAGGTCGGAAGATGCTGATCATCGGCCGCAAGGGCTCGGGGAAGAGCGCCATCCGCATGCATCTGATGGCCGACGGCGTGCACCCCGGCGGCAAGATCCTGATCACCCCGGACGACGCGGCGGGCGACGAGATCCGCCGCTTCGAACTCCAGGGCCTGGCCGCCGACTCGGCGAAGTCGCTGATCTGGCGTTATGTCTTCGCCGTGCACGCCGCCCGCCACCTGGTGGCGCACGCCAAGGAGGCACACGGTCGGCGGCCCGACTCGGTGAAGTCTCTCCACCGTTTCCTGAAGCACAACGACGAACTGCCCAGTATCACCAGGTTGACCCAGGGCGCCCGGGGGCTCCAGACCACGCTCTCGTTGGAGGCGTTCGGCGTTGGCGCCGGCCTTGAGCTGGCCCAGTCGCCGTCGGAGGGCGCTCGGGCGTCGCGGCAGCTCGAGGTCGTCGAAGACGGCGTGGCCCAGGCGTTCACCGACCTGAACTGCGCCGCGTCGCACCGGCCGCTCCTGTTCCTGGTCGACCAACTGGAGCAGATCTGGTCCGCGGACCCGGACAGCAACTCGATGCTGATCGGGCTGCTGCTGGCCGCCAAACACGTCGCCCAGTGCTATGGCCAGGCGGTGCGCTGCCTGCTGTTCCTGCGCTCGGACATCTACGACTCGCTGTCGTTCGGGGAAGGCGACAAGTTCCACGGAGACGAGTTGCGCATCGCGTGGACCGGCGAAGCGCTGCGCGAGCTGGCGCTGGCCCGGGCCCGCGCCTCGACCGGGCCAGGGCTCACGGCCGCGACACTGTGGCGGGAGATCTTCCCGCCGGCCGTGCGCGGTGAGGAGACGACGGAGTACCTGTTCGGCCGCTGCCTGCCGCGGCCGCGCGATGTCATCCAGTTCCTCAACCTCTGCCAGGAGACCGCCTGGCTGACCCACGGCCACGACCGGATCACGGAGGCCGACATCCGCCAGGCGAGCCTGCAGTTCTCCGCCTGGAAGCTGAAGGACCTGGCCCAGGAGTACCTCGTCACCCACCCCTTCCTCGACCGGCTCTTCCCGCTCTTCCAGAACACCGGCTACGTGGTGACGCGGGCCGCCCTCCACAGCCGTTTCGCCAGTGCCGCCGACACCCTGCACCGGCTGTTTCCCGCGTACACCGAGGCCCTGACCCCGGCCGGCGTCATCGACATCCTCTTCGCGGTGGGCTTCCTCGGGGTACGGCGCGGCAGCGACGTGGTGTTCGCGGGCGGCGTGGAGCTCCCGGTGCAGCCGCACGAGCACGTGCTGCACGTTCACCCGTGCTTTCGGGAGGCGCTCGGCGCCACCAGCGCGATCGACCTTCGTCCGTACGAGCCGGTGGCGGTCGGCCACCGCATCACGTCGGGTTACGCCGTGCCGCAGGCACAGGGCACCACCGCCGTCCGCCGCGACTACGTGCTGATCGGGGAGCTCGCCCGCTCCTGCCACTCCATCCACGCGCAGGTCGGCCGCGCGGTCGGTCTGCCGCGCGACGCCCAGGACGAGATCAGCCACCAGGTCGGCCGGGTCCTGGACGACGCCAACCGCACCATCGCCGCCTCCGTCCCCACGACCGTCGACCCCTACGACCATCTCCTCGCCGCCGCCCACTACTTCACGACGCTGGTGGCCCAACTCCGGGACAGCGGCCTGGACGGCATCGCGGACGGCGCCGAGGTCGCGAACCGGATCGAGGACGAGGCACGTCGGCTGCGCCGGTTGTCCGGTGGCTCGTTCGGCAGTTCGGGCAACTCGTACGGTTCATGACCGCCACGGGCAGCCGACGGTAGCGCGCCGCGCCGGCCTGCTGGCGCAGCCGCCGGCGTGGGCCGGACGGCGTTCGGCAGGCCCCGGCGGGCCGGGCCCCGTCCGCGCTCCGCGCGGGAGGGCCGCCCCGGGCCGCTGGCCGGGCCCGAGGCC
>NZ_BAAGPR010000130.1:0-18830 GCF_054783955.1 Streptomyces mayteni
CTGCGCGCCGGCGCGGCCGCCGCCGACGGCGTCAGGGCCGCCGTCGGCGCCGCCGCGCTCTAGGTGCTGGCCGCCGAGCCGGGCGTCGCGCTCGACTACCTGGTCCTCGCCGGCCCACTCGACTTCCGCGAGGTGCCGGACGACCACACGGGCGAGGCCGTGCTGGCCCTCGCCGCCCGGGTCGGCACCACCCGGCTGATCGACAACGCCAGGATCACCGTGGGGGCCGGCAGATGACCGGGCCAGACACCCTCCAGGTCGCCCCGGGCGCCGGCTGGGCCATCGAGGCCGAGGTCGTCGTCGTCGGCTCGGGCGTCGCCGGCCTCACCGCCGCGCTGCGCTGCGCCGCCGCCGGCCGCCGCACCGTCATCGTCACCAAGGCCCGGCTCGACGACGGCTCGACCCGCTGGGCCCAGGGCGGCATCGCCGCCGCGCTCGGCGAGGGCGACACCCCGGAGCAGCACCTCGCCGACACCCTGGTCGCCGGCGCAGGGCTCTGCGCCGAGGAGCCCGTCCGCGCCCTGGTCACCGAGGGCCCGGGCGCCGTGCGCCGGCTGATCGCCCTCGGCGCCCACTTCGACACCGACGACGCGGGCGCCCTCGCCCTCACCCGCGAGGGCGGCCACCACCGCCGCCGCATCGCCCACGCCGGCGGCGACGCCACCGGCGCCGAGATATCCCGAGCCCTGGTCGCCGCGGTGCGCGCCGCCGGCATCAGGACCGTGGAGAACGCCCTCGCCCTCGACCTCCTCAAGGACGCCGCCGGCCGCGCCGCCGGCGTCACCCTGCACGTGATGGGCGAGGGCCGGCACGACGGCGTCGGCGCCGTCCACGCGCCCGCCGTGGTGCTGGCCACCGGCGGCATGGGCCAGATCTTCTCGGCCACCACCAACCCGCCCGTCTCCACCGGCGACGGCGTCGCCATCGCGCTGCGCGCCGGCGCCGAGG
This sequence comes from Streptomyces mayteni, assembly GCF_054783955.1. Classification (NCBI taxonomy): domain Bacteria; kingdom Bacillati; phylum Actinomycetota; class Actinomycetes; order Kitasatosporales; family Streptomycetaceae; genus Streptomyces; species Streptomyces mayteni. The sequence continues at coordinate 949 of NZ_BAAGPR010000130.1, forward strand.
TCTCCGACATCGAGTTCGTGCAGTTCCACCCCACCGTGCTCTACCTGGGCCCGGGCGCCGAGGGCCAGCAGCCGCTGATCTCCGAGGCGGTCCGCGGCGAGGGCGCCCACCTGGTGGACGCGGCCGGCGAGCGGTTCATGGTCGGCCAGCACGAGCTGGCCGAGCTCGCGCCGCGCGACATCGTCGCCAAGGCCATCACCCGCCGGATGCTCGAACACGGCACCGACCACATGTACCTGGACGCCCGCCACTTCGGCGCCGTCATGTGGGCACGGCGGTTCCCCACCATCCTGGCCGCCTGCCGGGCCCACGGCATCGACCCGGTGACCGGGCCGATCCCCGTCGCGCCCGCCGCCCACTACGCCTCGGGCGGCGTCCGCACCGACCTGGCCGGGCGCACCACCGTGCCGGGGCTCTACGCCTGCGGCGAGACCGCCTGCACCGGCGTGCACGGCGCCAACCGGCTCGCCTCCAACTCGCTCCTCGAGGGCCTGGTCTTCGCCGAGCGCATCGCCGCCGCCATCACCGCGGGGCCGCCCCGGGCCCCGGTCGGGCAGGTGCCCCCGCCCCCGGCCGCCGGGCCGCTGCTGCCGCCCGAGGCCCGCGCCGCCATCCAGCGCGTCATGACCGCCGGCGCCGGCGTGCTCCGCTCCGCCGCCAGCCTCACCGAGGCCGCCCGCGCCCTGGACGCGCTGGCCGCCGGCGGCGACGACCGCAAGCCGGCCGAGCCGGGCGTCGACGCCTGGGAGACCGCCAACCTGCACCTCGTCGCCCGGGCCCTGGTCACCGCCGCGCTGCGCCGCGCGGAGACCCGCGGCTCGCACTGGCGCGAGGACCACCCCGAGCGGGACGACGCCCACTGGCGGCGCCACCTCGTCCTCACCGCACGCCCCGGCCACCACCCGGGCGCCGCGGGCCCCGTCCGCTGCGCCCTCGACGTACGAGCCACCGACACGACCGCGTTCCCGGAGACGGTCGTCGTCCCCAAGGAGAGTTCGTGAGCGACGCACACGCGGCCGCCTCCCGGCGCTTTCTATCCAATGCCTGCTTTCGCCGCGTGGGCGGAGAAGCGAACAAGGAGACACAGTGACCAGCCCCCAGACCCCTCCCTCGCCCTCCGCGCCGCGGGTGGAGCTCACCCTGCTGCCCATCGGCGCCCGGCCGGGCGAGGACGAGCCGGCCGGCGGCTGCGGCGCGGGCTGCGGCTGCGGCGCGGACGACGGCTTCGGGCCCGACCACGAGTACGACCCGCTGGAGTGCGGCCTCGACCCGGACCTCGCCGACCTGCTCGCGGCCGGCGGGCTCGACCCGGTCCAGGTCGAGGACATCGCCCACCTCGCCGTCGAGGAGGACCTGGACAACGGCGTCGACGTGACGACCGTCGCCACCATCCCCGAGGACGCCACCGCAACCGCCGACTTCACCGCCCGCGAGGCCGGCGTCGTCGCCGGCCTGCACATCGTCGAGGCCGTGCTCTCCGTCGTCTGCACCGACGACCTCGAGGTCGAGCGGCTGGTCGCCGACGGCGACCGGGTGGCCGCCGGGCAGCGGCTCCTCACCGTCACGGCCCGCACCCGCGACCTGCTGACCGGCGAGCGCAGCGCGCTCAACCTGCTCTGCCGGCTCTCCGGCATCGCCACCGCCACCCGCGCCTGGGCCGACGCCCTCGAGGGCACCGGCGCCCACGTCCGCGACACCCGCAAGACCACGCCGGGGCTGCGCGCCCTGGAGAAGTACGCGGTGCGCTGCGGCGGCGGCGTCAACCACCGGATGTCGCTCTCCGACGCCGCGCTCGTCAAGGACAACCACGTGATCGCGGCCGGCGGGGTCGCGGCCGCCTTCCGCCGGGTCCGCGAGGAGTTCCCCGACGTCCCGGTGGAGGTCGAGGTCGACCGGCTCGACCAGCTGGAGCCGGTCCTCGCCGAGGGCGCCGACCTGATCCTGCTGGACAACCTCACCCCCGAGGAGACCGCCCGGGCCGTGGCCATCGTCGGCGGCCGCGCCACCCTGGAGTCCTCGGGCCGCCTCACCCTGGACAACGCCCGCGCCTACGCGGAGGCCGGCGTCGACTACCTGGCGGTCGGCGCCCTCACCCACTCCTCGCCGATCCTCGACATCGGTCTCGACCTGCGTGCGGAGAGGCGCGACTGACCATGCTGCTCACTATCGACGTCGGCAACACGCACACGGTCCTCGGCCTCTTCGACGGCGAGGAGATCGTGGAGCACTGGCGGATCTCCACCGACGCCCGCCGCACCGCGGACGAGCTCGCCGTGCTGCTCCAGGGCCTGATGGGCATGCACCCGCTGCTCGGCGAGGAGCTGGGCGACGGCATCGACGGGATCGCCATCTGCTCCACCGTGCCCTCCGTGCTGCACGAGCTGCGCGAGGTGACCAGGCGGTACTACGGGGACATCCCCGCGGTGCTGGTGGAGCCGGGCGTCAAGACGGGGGTGCCGATCCTCACCGACAACCCCAAGGAGGTCGGCGCGGACCGGATCATCAACGCGGTGGCCGCGGTCGAGCTCTACGGCGGGCCCTGCATCGTGGTCGACTTCGGCACCGCCACCACCTACGACGCGGTCTCGGCGCGCGGCGAGTACGCCGGCGGGGCGATCGCGCCCGGCATCGAGATCTCGGTCGAGGCGCTCGGCATGCGCGGCGCCCAGCTGCGCAAGGTGGAGCTGGCCAGGCCGCGGCACGTGATCGGCAAGAACACCGTGGAGTCGATGCAGTCCGGCATCCTCTACGGCTTCGCCGGCCAGGTGGACGGCATGGTGGAGCGGATGTCGCGGGAACTGGCGGACGACCCGGACGACGTGACAGTGATCGCCACCGGCGGGCTGGCGCCGATGGTGCTGCGCGAGTCCACCGTGATCGACGAGCACGAGCCCTGGCTGACCCTGATCGGGCTGCGCCTGGTCTACGAGCGCAACGTCTCCCGTTCCTGATCCCCGGGGGGAGGGAGGGGCGGCGGGCAGCGGAACAGGGGTGGCACAGGAGCGGCACAGCGGCAGAACACGCCGGGGCGCCGAGAATCGCCACTATTTGTCTGCTTACCACTTAATGTCGGTTTATGGTTACGTCCCAGGGTTCCCAGGGTTCCCCCACCCCAGGCGGTGACGGGGAAGAGAACGGCAAGCCGCAGCAGCGTCGTCCCGCGGCGTCCCGGCCCATTCCGACGCCCGCGGATGTCTTCCCACCGCACCGCAAGCGCCGACCGGCACCCCCGGCGTCCCAGGAGCCGGGGGAGCGCGAGGAGGGGCAGCGGGACGGGCGCGAGGGGGACGAGAGCGGCGACCGGTAGGCGGCTCTGTAGGCTGTGTGGCGGCCCGCGGCGCACCATCCGCGGGCGCGTCCAAGGGAGGTCCGCTGTGGACTACATCGCCGCACTCTTTCCCCCGACCGTGATGGCCGTCGGCTTCACCGCGCTGATCGTGACGATCGTGCGGTCGCAGGGCGGCGCCAACAAGTACAAGGAGGACGCGGCCGTGGACGCGGCGATCGCCGCCCGCGAGAACCGCTCTCCGGCCGACCCCAGCTGAGTCCGGCCGATCCCGGCCGAGCCGCGATCGGTCCCAGCTGAGCCACGATCGGTCCTTCGGTGATCCGCGGTTGATCTCGGCCGATCGTCTCCGTTCGCCTGCGCTCGTTTCCCGCCACTCCCGGTCGTTCTCGGTCGACCCCGAATGGCCGATCGCACCCTTCCCAAACGTCACACTCGCCCCTTTTGTCCGGCGCGGCTATTCTCGTGCTGTGCCCCGACCACTGGGAGAGCTGGAAGACGCGGTGATGAGCCGGGTGTGGGAGTGGAACCGGCCCGTCACGGTACGGGAAGTTCTCGAGGATCTGCGCCGTGAGCGTTCGATCGCCTATACGACGGTGATGACCGTTCTCGACAACCTGCACCAGAAGGGGTGGGTCCGGCGCGAGCAGGAGGGGCGGGCCTATCGCTATGAGGCGATCTCCACTCGGGCGGCCTACTCGGCGGCTTTGATGAATGACGCATGGGCCGAGAGCGACAACGCGGCGGCCGCCCTGGTGGCTTTCTTCGGCATGATGTCGGCCGAGCAGACCGAGGCTTTGCGTGACGCGCTGCGTGTGGTCGATGTCGCCGGAGTGACGCTCGGCGCCAGGCAAGAGCCGGCCGAGCGGGCCGCCCCGCCGGCGCCGGAAGAGGGGGCGGAAGGGGAAGCACCCGAAGGCGATGGGGAAGGCGCTCGGCGATAGCCTCCGCTTGTGCAGGAAACCCCGACAGAAGTCACTGTCCGCCGCGCCAGGACTACGGATGTACCAGCCGTACGCCGCCTCATCGACGTCTACTCGCGGGAACGCATCCTGCTCGACAAGGCCACGGTCACTCTTTACGAGGACATTCAGGAGTTCTGGGTGGCCGAGCGTGACCTGGACGGTGAGGTGGTGGCCTGCGGTGCGCTCCACGTGATGTGGGAAGACCTGGCCGAGGTGCGCACGCTGGCGGTGGATCCCCTGCTGAGGGGGCACGGAGTCGGCCACCGGGTGCTGGAGAAGTTGCTGGGGACCGCCCGCTGGCTTGGCGTGCGGCGTATTTTCTGTCTGACCTTCGAAGTGGAGTTCTTCGGCCGCCACGGGTTCATCGAGATCGGCGACGCTCCGGTGGATGGGGACGTCTACAGCGAGCTGCTGCGTTCCTATGACGAGGGCGTCGCCGAGTTCCTGGGGGTTGAACGCGTGAAGCCCAACACTTTGGGTAACAGTCGGATGCTGCTGCATCTCTGATTGGACCCACTCGATGACGCTTCGATGACGGTTATGTCCGAATCGTCCCATCGTGTCTTATCGGATGCGATGTAATCACGAGCCCGGGGTTTGTGTTTTCTCGGGAATGGCGGTTTGATTACACCGCAGTACCCAATTGGTATTCGGCGACTATGAATGAGGAGTAGCCCGGTGGCACAGAAGGTTCAGGTCCTTCTCCTCGATGACCTCAGCGGCGGCGAGGCGGACGAGACCGTTACGTTCGCGCTGGACGGCAAGACTTACGAGATCGACCTCAACTCAGAAAACGCGGACAAGCTCCGCGATGCCCTCGAGCCGTATGTGAAGGCGGGTCGCCGGGCCGGTGGCGCCAGGGCGGCGCGCGGCCGCGGTCGCGCCGCCGCGGTGCCGGCCGGCGGCTCCACCACCCAGGACACGGCCAAAATCCGCGCCTGGGCGAAGGAAAACGGATACGAGGTCAATGACCGGGGCCGTGTTCCCGCCAACATTCGTGAGGCTTACGAGAAGGCGGGCGTCTGATCCCGCGGGCCCTGTGGCTCAGCCCGAGGCCGGCGCCGTCGCGGCGCCCGAAGGCCAGCTTCCCGTCCGGGGGGCCGTACCCGACCGCGGGCGGCCCCCCGAGCCGCGTCCGGGCCAGGGCCGCCTGCCCGGCCACCCCGTCGGCCCCGACCCCGTGATCACCCTCCGTTCAGGTACCGCCGCTCGGGGTGTTCGCGTTCGCCCGTAGCGGATGTCGGTGGCTGCGTGGGCATGGAGTGTCAGCCTGGAGGGGTAGGCAGTTCCTTGACGGATGACGGGCACTCTCCTGGTTGAGGGGGGCGGTGGTAGTGGGTCCGGGTGTGTTCCCCAGAGGCGTTCGCCGACGGCGTAGTCGTCTGGGGGGTCAATCCTTGGCCTGCGGGAACATCGTCTCGCACCATCGGGTTGGAACTGTTGTCGCCTGTTCGGGGCACGGCGCCGGGGACAGGAGCCCACAGTTGGAATGAGCGGTCCCCCGTTGCGGGACTAAGCTGCGGAAGGACAGGGAGGGGACCGACCCCTTTACTGCCTGACCGCTCTGAGGAGCGATTAACGATGTTCGAGAGGTTCACCGACCGTGCGCGGCGGGTTGTCGTCCTGGCTCAGGAAGAGGCCCGGATGCTCAACCACAACTACATCGGCACCGAGCACATCCTCCTGGGCCTGATCCACGAGGGTGAGGGTGTCGCCGCTAAGGCCCTGGAGAGCCTCGGGATCTCGCTTGAGGCGGTCCGCCAGCAGGTGGAGGAGATCATCGGCCAGGGCCAGCAGGCCCCGTCCGGGCACATCCCCTTCACGCCCCGGGCCAAGAAGGTCCTGGAGCTTTCGCTCCGCGAGGCGCTTCAGCTCGGCCACAACTACATCGGCACCGAGCACATCCTGCTCGGCCTGATCCGCGAGGGCGAGGGCGTCGCCGCCCAGGTCCTCGTGAAGCTGGGCGCCGATCTGAACCGGGTGCGGCAGCAGGTCATCCAGCTGCTCTCCGGTTACTCGGGCGGCAAGGAGGCCGCCACCGCCGGCGCGCCCTCCGAGGGCACGCCGTCCACCTCCCTGGTGCTCGACCAGTTCGGCCGGAACCTCACCCAGGCCGCCCGCGAATCCAAGCTCGACCCGGTCATCGGGCGCGAGAAGGAGATCGAGCGGGTCATGCAGGTGCTGTCCCGCCGCACCAAGAACAACCCGGTCCTGATCGGCGAGCCCGGCGTCGGCAAGACGGCGGTCGTCGAGGGCCTGGCCCAGGCCATCGTCAAGGGCGAGGTGCCCGAGACCCTCAAGGACAAGCACCTCTACACCCTGGACCTCGGTGCCCTGGTCGCCGGCTCCCGGTACCGCGGTGACTTCGAGGAGCGCCTGAAGAAGGTGCTCAAGGAGATCCGCACCCGCGGCGACATCATCCTGTTCATCGACGAGCTCCACACCCTGGTGGGCGCGGGCGCCGCCGAGGGCGCGATCGACGCCGCCAGCATCCTCAAGCCGATGCTGGCCCGCGGCGAGCTGCAGACCATCGGCGCCACGACGCTCGACGAGTACCGCAAGTACCTGGAGAAGGACGCGGCCCTCGAGCGCCGCTTCCAGCCGATCCAGGTCGCGGAGCCGTCGCTGCCGCACACCATCGAGATCCTCAAGGGCCTGCGCGACCGGTACGAGGCGCACCACCGCGTGTCGATCACCGACTCCGCCCTGGTCGCCGCCGCCCAGCTGGCCGACCGGTACATCTCCGACCGGTTCCTGCCGGACAAGGCCATCGACCTGATCGACGAGGCCGGCTCCCGGATGCGGATCCGCCGGATGACCGCGCCGCCGGACCTGCGCGAGTTCGACGAGAAGATCGCCAGCGTGCGCCGTGAGAAGGAGTCCGCGATCGACTCGCAGGACTTCGAGAAGGCCGCCTCGCTGCGCGACAACGAGAAGCAGCTCCTGACCGCCAAGGCACAGCGCGAGAAGGAGTGGAAGTCCGGCGACATGGACGTCGTCGCCGAGGTCGACGAGGAGCTGATCGCCGAGGTCCTGGCGGCCTCGACCGGCATCCCCGTCTTCAAGCTGACCGAGGAGGAGTCCTCGCGCCTGCTCCGCATGGAGGACGAGCTGCACAAGCGCGTCATCGGCCAGCAGGACGCCATCAAGGCGCTCTCCCAGGCCATCCGGCGGACCCGCGCGGGCCTGAAGGACCCCAAGCGCCCCGGTGGCTCGTTCATCTTCGCCGGCCCGTCCGGCGTGGGTAAGACCGAGCTGTCCAAGACGCTGGCGGAGTTCCTCTTCGGCGACGAGGACGCGCTGATCTCCCTCGACATGTCGGAGTTCGGCGAGAAGCACACCGTCTCCCGGCTCTTCGGCTCCCCGCCCGGCTACGTCGGGTACGAGGAGGGCGGCCAGCTGACCGAGAAGGTGCGCCGGAAGCCGTTCTCCGTGGTCCTCTTCGACGAGGTCGAGAAGGCCCACCCGGACATCTTCAACTCGCTGCTGCAGATCCTGGAGGACGGTCGCCTGACCGACTCCCAGGGCCGGGTCGTGGACTTCAAGAACACGGTCATCATCATGACGACCAACCTCGGCACCCGGGACATCTCCAAGGGCTTCAACATGGGCTTCGCGGTGGCCGGCGACGTCGCCACCGGGTACGACCGGATGAAGGCCAAGGTCAACGACGAGCTGAAGCAGCACTTCCGGCCGGAGTTCCTGAACCGTGTCGACGACACGGTGGTCTTCCACCAGCTGACGCAGGACGACATCATCCAGATCGTCGACCTGATGATCGCCCAGGTGGACGACCGGCTCAAGGACCGGGACATGGGCATCGAGCTGTCGACGGAGGCCAAGCAGCTGCTGGCCAAGCGCGGCTACGACCCGGTGCTCGGCGCCCGGCCGCTGCGGCGGACCATCCAGCGGGACATCGAGGACATCCTGTCCGAGAAGATCCTCTTCGGCGAGCTGCGGCCCGGCCACATCGTGGTCGTGGACACCGAGGGCGAGGGCACGGACAAGACCTTCACCTTCCGGGGCGAGGAGAAGTCCTCCCTCCCCGACGTCCCGCCCGTCGAGCAGGCGGCCGGCGGCGGTCCGAACCTCTCCAAGGAGTGACGACCGGACGACCGCTTCCGCTTCAGTCGGGAAGTGACCGGCGCCCCCGCGGCCCTCGCAAGAGGGCGGTGGGGGCGCCGTCGTGTGTGGGTCAGTAGCGGGGGACTGGCGGGGCGGTCACCTTGATGCGGTCGGGGAGGCCGTGGTCGGCGACCGGCTGGTTGACGTCGAGGGACGTCAGCTCGGGCAGCCGCGCGAGGGGGGAGAGGTCCTGGGGTGGACGGGTCAGCACGAGGGAGCGCAACCCCGGGAAGGCGTCGACGAGCGGTGCCAGCTCGCCCTGTTCCCCGAAGAGCACGAGGCGGGTGATCCCGGGGAGGGACACGCCATGCTCGGCCATGCTTCGCATGGCCTCCAGGCCGAGGACCAGGGAGTTCAGGGCTGGCAACGCCTCGACGGCCCGCCACTCCGGCTCGTGCAGGGGCCGGTCGCCCTGATGCAGCAGCAGCGTCGTGAGCGTGGGCCAGGTGCCGAGACCGGTCAGGTCGAGCCATCGGATGGTGAGGGACAGGTCGGTCAGCGGGGCCCCGGGTGGCAGACGCTCCAGGGAGACCAGCTCCGTGCTGACGCCGAGGACGAGCGCGCGCAGCCGGTTCAACCGCTCCAGACCGCCGAGCTCGACGGGAGCGGCCGTGGCGTCGAGGAGGAGGGCTTCGACGCGGGTTTCGGCCAGCGCACTCAGGTCGGTGACCCCCGGGCAGTCGTCCAACGTCAGCCGGCGGAGATCCGGAAAGGCGCGCAGCAGACCCAGGTCCTGGAGTGAGGGGCACTCGCGGAGGCACAGCCGCTCGATCGGCTGCTTCGCGAGGGCGTGAGTGATCTCCTCGGCGGTGAGGTCCCCGCGTATGTCGACCATCCGCAGCCCCTCCAACGTGGCGAGCAGTGAGAGCTCGGCACGGCTGGTGCCGTAGAACCACGGCTCGTCGACGGCCGGCAGGCGCGCGATGATCTCGTGGAAGTACCCCTCGGTTTCGAACCGTTTCCACCCGGTGGCCAGAATGTGGTGGATCTCGGGGTTGGGCAGATGCCGGAAGCCGGACAGGACGGTGAGCGCCGAATCCGTGCCGATCCGGGTGGCCGCGGTGACCACGGCCGTGGCCTCGCGGTCGGTCAGGTCTTCCGGACCCGGCAGCAACTCCGCGACGACGGGGCCGATTTCCACCAGGGCCTGGGATTCCTCATGGCATCGGGGCGGAAGATATCCCCTCGCGCGGTCCTCCACCTCGCCGCGGATATCCGGGGCGAGCTGGGTGGCGTGTTCCAGACATGCCATCGCGAGCAGATGCAGTCGCACCCGGTGCTCCGGGTCGTGGTCGCCGCGTTCGATCAACGCGCGCAGGATTTCGCCGCGTTGCACCGGTTGGGCGTGGGCGACGGCCATTCGCGCCACGTCCTCCCACTGGTCGAGGTGGGCCTTTTCCACCAGCGCGGGGAAGTGCTGCCATTCCACCATCTCGCGGGCGCCGAGATAGTCCTGGAAGGTGCGGTGCACGAAGTCCAGGGCGCCTTCGACGGGTTCGCGCAGCACGCCGGAACGTTCCACGAGGCGACGGAGCACGTCCTCGGGGGAGCCGAGTCGGTCGCCCTGGTGGATGGCCGGCAGGGCCTGGCCGATCAGCCGGGTGGCGAGTGGCGTCGCGAGTTCGGAGCGGCCGTTGGTGATCAGCCAGTACGCCAGTTTCTGCAGCAGCGAGATCTGCGTCTCGGCGTCGAGATCGAGGCCGCCGCGCGGCGGGTTGGGCCGTTCCCGGTCGCGGCGTTCGAGGAGCATGGCGAGGGCGGCGTCGTAGAGGGCCTTGCGGCCGCGCGGGAGGTGGCCGTTGCGCTCCCGGTGCAGGGCGCAGATCAGCGCGCACATCAACGGGCTGCCGGCGAGTGCGCCGAGGTCGGGGCGGGACCGGATCAGGTCGAGCAGGGTGCTCGCGGCCTCGCCGTCAGCCCCCACCGCCCGGTGCCAGCGGTGCGTGAAGGCCCGGACGTCGTCCCGGCTCATCGCCGACAGGGTCAGCTCGGTGAACGCTTCCGACCCCAGCCAGTCCTGGCGGACGGCGGACGGCCGCGCCGTGACCAGCCACAGGTTGCCGGGGTACGAGGCGTTCAGCCGCCGCAGCCAGGTGCGGACGGCGTCGCGTTCGTCCTCCGGGATCTCGTCGATGCCGTCGACCAGCAACAGCCCGCGCCCGGCCGACAGGACGCGATCCATCCACCGCTCGGGTTGCGCGCCGGCCAGCGGGCAGTCGACCACGGCCAGGAACTGGTCCGGCTCGGGCAGCCGCTGGCGGTCGCGGGTCAGCGTCCGCATGGGGAGCACGAACGGCACCCGGCCGAGGAGGTGGGACAGGCCGTCGTGGAGCTCCTGCCGGGCGGTGGTGACGGCGAGCCACTGGACCAGCGTCGTCTTGCCTGAGCCGGCCAGGCCGCGCAGCAGCACCCGCTCGCGGCCGGCGAGGGCGCGTTCGGCGCGCTGCGGCGCGGACTCCGGTTCCGCGTGCGTCGTCTCCAGGCTCAGATACGCGTCGTCCAGCGGCCACTCGCGGGACTGGCGGAGGTCGAGGCCGTAGATGGCCAGCTGGCCGTGCTCGTGCTGGACGTACCGCGCGTAGCGCTCCTCGAAGGCGGTGTCCTCGGCCGACCTGGACGGCACGCGCTCGATCAACAGGTCGACGGCCCGGGTGAGTTGGTCGAGCTGGCGGCTCTGCTCGACCAGGGTGCGGGCGACGAACGTGGAGCGTTGGGTGAAGAAGTTCAGGATGTGCAGGCAGGCGGCGTCGAGGACCCGCAGGTAGAGCGGGTCGGCGGAGATCGCGATGCGGCGGGCGAACTCCCGCTGGCCGAGCCGGACGGCCTGGACGTCGTCCATGTCGAGTTCGCCGAGGCCGGCGAACGTCCGGGCCAGCAGGCCGGCGGTCGCCAGGAGTTCGTCATCGGGCGGGGCGTCGTGTGGGCCCATGCCGCGTACCGCGCGCCGCAGCAACTCCTCGCAGAGCCTGTCCAGGTCGGCCTGGCCAAGGCTCCGCTTCTCGCCGCGGAACGAGATGAGCGACGAGATCCGCACCGGCCTGTCCGCCAGGCCGGCGCCCGGGCCGTCCTGGCGGAACAGCCGCCTGATCAGTGGGGTGAACGCGCTCGATGCCAGCCGTAGTCCCGCCCCCGCAAGTTCCATGGGATCAGCGTAGGTCGGGGCGGCGGCCGGGGGTTGGCGTCAGGCGCAGGTCGTTCCGTTGAGGGCGAAGGCGGCGGGTGTGGTGGCCGTGCCCGAGGTGGTGGCGGTGAAACCGAACGACGCGGTGGAGCCGGGGGAGAGCGTGCCGTTCCAGCCGGCGTCGGCGGCGGTGACCGCCCGGCCCGACTGGGTGAGGCGGGTGTTCCACGAGCTGGCTATCTGCTCGGTGCCGGTGAAGGACCAGCCGAGGGACCAGCCGTTGATCGGGGTGGCGCCGGTGTTGGCGACGATGACGTTGGCCTGGAAGCCGCCGTTCCAACTGCTGGTGACGGCGTAGGTGACGCGGCAGGAGAGGGTCGGATCGCTTGGACCGCCGGGGTCGCCAGGGCCGCCCGGATCGCCGCCGCCCTCGCCGACCGGCAGCAGGTAGGCGTCGAGGAAGCGCTGCTTGTTGGTGTCGACCGTGGTCCAGTCGCTGTTGAGGATGCCGCCGGTGTCACCGGAGTTGGGGTTCAGGGACCAGTAGGTGAAGTCGATGCCGCTGGTGCCGGTGCCGAGGTACTGCATCAGCCGGGTCAGCCACTGCTGGTCCTTGGCGGCGGTCAGCGTGCTGCCGAACTCGCCGAGCAGCACCGGCGCGGTGTCGGTCGTCTCCAGGTAACCCCAGTAACGGTCCCAGCGGGCGGGCAGGTTGTTGGGGAAGGACGGGTCGCTGAACCAGGGCTGGTTGAAGACGGACGTCGCGTACTCGTGGGCCGAGTAGACCAGCTTGTTCGGGTTGCTGAGGCGGACGGGGTGGTCACGGGCGCCCATCAGGTTGCCGCCCCACCAGTTGCAGTCGCCGTTGTAGCACTCGATGCCCTCGACGATGATCAACCAGTCGGGGTTGGCGGCCAGGACCGCGTTGCCGGCGCGTTCGGCGGCCAGCCGCCAGTCCGTGGACTGCGTACCGCTGCCCCAGGTGGCCGCGCCGTGCGGCTCGTTGTGCAGGTCGGCGCCCACGACGGTGTCGTCGCCGCGGTAGCGGTTGGCCAGCATCACCCAGTCGTTGATCCAGCGCTGCTCGCTGTAGGCGGCGGTGTACCAGAGCTCCGACTGGCCGGTGGAGTCGGGGCGGTGGCGGTCCAGGAAGACGTGCAGGCCGATGTCGCCCGCGTAGCCGATGATCCGGTCCATGATCTGGATGCCGGTGAGGCCCTGGAGGTCGGGGTTCCTGGTGAAGTCGATCCCGTTGGGGGTGGCGCCGGCGTTGAAGAGCTGGTTGGAGAAGGGAAGCCGGAGCGTGTTGTAGCCGAGGTCCTTCACCTGGTCGAGCATGTCCCGGTAGCTCCGGGCCCAGAGGCCGTGTGGGGCGAAGGTATCGGTCTCCATGCCGAACCAGTTGATCCCGGTCATGCGGACCTCGTTGCCCGCGGCGTCGACGATCTGGCCGCCTGAGGTGGACCAGGGGCCGTCGCCTGGGGCGGCCTGGGCCGTGCCGGTGGAGAGCGCGGCCCCGCTGAGAACGAGCACGGCCGTGAGCAGGGCGGCGGCCAGCTGTCTGAACCAGCGGACCCCGCGCGCTCGGCCGGCTCGGCGTTGGTGTCGGTGTTGCATGTGCGCACCTCGATTCCTCGGAAGGGAATGGGAGCGCTCCCATGGGCTGGATGTTCGACGGTGGGGACGGCGGTGTCAAGCCGTCGAGCCGCTCGGCCTGTCCGGCGTTCGCCCGGTGGGTGGGGCCCGGTGGGCGAGGGCCCGGAATCGCGACATAGTGGACACCAGGAGGTGGTGGGCGTGGCGGAGCACCTGATGCGGGCCGAGTACGAGGAGGACACGGACCTGACCGGGGCCGACCGGCCGGTGAAGACGTGGCACATAGTGCGGGACGGCGAGGCCCAGGCGATGTGCGGGCGGATGCTGGAGCCGGACGCCAGGGTCCTGCCGGACGGGGAGTGGGGGCGACAGGCCGAGTACAACTGCCACACCTGCGGGGCGCTCTATCTGCGGGAGGTGCCCTACCGGGACCTCGGGCCCGAGTGACTCCTTCGCGGTCGTGGTTCCGGGCGCTTCCGGACGGTGGCGATCGTCCTTAGGATCGGATGCCGTCTGGCGGGTGAACTTCTCCCGCCTCCGGGAACGAAGGCTTGTTCGGCATGAGGATCAGCGCGCGGGCGCTCAACCGGGCCACGCTCGGTCGGCAGATGTTGCTCGGGCGCGCGCCGCTCGGGGCCGTCGAGGGGGTGCGGCGGGCGGTGGCCCTCCAGGCGCAGCATCCGGCTTCGCCGTATCTGGCGCTGTGGAACCGGCTCGCCGACTTCGACGCCGGGGAACTCGACGGCGCCTTCGCCGACCGGGCGATCGTCAAGTCCAACATGGTGCGGATGACGCTGCACGCTGTTCACGCCGCTGACTATCGGGCCTTCCGGGAGGCGACCGAGCCCTCGCTGCGGGCGGCCAAGCTCGGGGGCCGGTTCCTGGAAGGCGGGTTCACGGTCCGGGACGCAGCTGCCCTGGTCCCGAGGCTGCTGGACTTCGTACGCGAGCCTCGGACGGCCGGTGAGTGCCGGGCCTGGCTCACCGAACACCTGGGCTCCGACGAGGCGGATGCCTGGTGGGGGCTGCGGCAGTACGCGCCGCTGTGGCGCGTGCCCACCGTGGAGGAGGTCTGGTCGTTCGGCGTTCAGCCCTCGTACGTGGCGCCCGCCGTCCCGCCGGTGCTGTCCGATGCCGTGGCGGCCACGGCCCTGCCGACGCTGATCCTGCGCTATCTGGAGGGTTTCGGCCCCGCCACAGTTGCGGACATGGCGCGGTTCGCCCTGGTGCAGCGGGCTCGGACCAGAGCCGCGGTGCGGGAGCTCGCGGGTCGGCTGGAGCGCCTCGAAGGGCCGGGCGGCGAGGAGTTGTTCGACATACCCGGGGCGCCCCGGCCGGCTGAGGACACGCCGGCGCCGCCCAGGCTGATGGCGATGTGGGACAGCATCCTGCTGGCCTACGAGGATCGTGGGCGCGTCATTCCGCCCGCCTATCGCAAGCTCGTGATTCGTCAGAACGGTGACGTGCTTCCCACCCTTCTGGTCGATGGTCATGTCGCCGGAGTGTGGCGCGCGGTCGACGGGGGGATCGAGGCGACCGCCTTCCACGCCCTTCCGGAGGAGGTCTGGGCCGGCCTTGCCGCCGAGGCCCGCCGGTTGGTGGCATTCCTCGGCGGACGGGAGCCGAGCGTCTACCGGCGTTACCACCACTGGTGGACCAGGCTGCCGGCCGGCGAGGCCCGCGTGTTGCCCGCCTGAGTCACACCGGATCGGCCGTGCGGAACGGGGCGAGCAGCCGCTCCGTCTCCGCGTGGAGCCGCGCCGCGTCCCGGTGGTCGGCCTCGCCGATGGTGAGGGGTATGCGCCGGGTGCCCCGGTGGGCCGTCAACGGCTCGGCCGGCGGCTGGGCGGTCAACGCGACGAGCGGCGCTATGGCCCGCTCGACCGGCCTGCCGAGCGTGGCCTTGAGCGCGGTCGCCAGGGGGCGGGCGACCGGGCCCAACTCGCCCTGGAGGCTGGTGCGCACCAGGGCGGCGGGGCCCCAGAGCGCGCAGCGTATGTCGCCGGAGAGCCGGAGGGCCGAGAGCTCGGCGGCGCGGCGGGACTGCTGGTTGGCGGCGCGCCAGCTGAAGCCGGCGGCGAGCTGGAGGTCGTCCCAACGGATGGCGTCGTGGGCCCCGCCGGGGACCGTCAGGTCGAGGACCAGCGGGTTCGGCGCAGCGCGCAGCTCCGCCGCGAGGCCGTGGGCCAGGATGTGGCGGGACAGGTAGTAGAGCGCGAAGGTGTGCTCGAACCCCTCCTCCGTGACCGACCGGTCGCGGTGGACGTAGGCCGCGCCGAGCACGAGCACGTCGATCACCCGGAAGCGTGACCTGAGCTCGGCGACGACGCGCAGGCTCTCGCGCGCGAGCCGCAGGTCGGCGGCGACGAAGTGGGCGGTGCCGCCGGCGGCCGCCTCCAGGGCGTCGAACTTGGCCCGGCTGCGGCCGACCACCACGACCGTGTCTCCCTGGCGCAGGTGGTGCGCGGCCAGTGCCCGCCCGATCCCGTCGGTGCCGCCGGTGATGACGACGGTGGACATGGCTTCCTCCCGATGTGTGACTGTGCGCGCGCCGAGGCGCTGTTCCGGAGCATATGCTCCGGAACGATGTCACTCTACATAACGGAGCGGCTGCTCCGCAACGGTCACTAGACTGTCTCCGTGGCCACGACCTCTTCACGGCGCCAGCGACGCGACGCCGTCCGCAACAGGGAACAGCTGCTCGAAGCCGCCACCCGGGCGTTCGCGGAGCGCGGGCTCGCGGTGGACGTGCGGGAGATCGCCCGCGAGGCCGGGGTGGGCATGGGCACCCTCTACCGGCACTTTCCGACCAAGGACGATCTGTTCCGCGCCGTCATCAAGCCCGACCTCGCCGCCTGGTCAGAGCTGACGGAGCGGGCCGACGCGGCGCCCGACGCCTGGCAGGGGCTGCGCACCTTCGTGGAGAGCACGCTGGAGTTGATGGTGCGGCGCCGGGCGATCCTGGACGGGCTCGGCGGAGTCGCACAGGACTCGGCGGCGATCGCGGCCTGCCAGGAGCACCTGCGTGACTCGCTCACCAGCCTGGTCGACCGGGCGCACGGGCAGGGCGCGTTGCGGGCCGACGTCTCGGCGACCGACATCGGCCTGCAGATCATGGCGCTCGGCCGGATCGTCCAGGTGACGGCCGAGGTGGAGCCGGAGGCGTGGCGCCGGCACGCCGGCTTCGTGCTCGACGGCCTCAGGGGTGGTGGCGGCGGCTCGCCGGGCGGGGAGAACCGCAGCTCATAGGGCGTTCGTGTCCGATTGTCAGTGGCCTGGTGCACACTGCCCGGTATGAACGAAACGCAGGCGGTGGCAGGGCCCGACGGGTTGCTGCGCTGTCCCTGGGGGATCACCCCGGAGGACTACCGGGAGTATCACGACACCGAGTGGGGCCGGCCGGTTCGCGGGGACGACGAGCTGTTCGAGCGGCTGTGTCTCGAGGCGTTCCAGTCCGGCCTCTCGTGGCTGACGATCCTGCGCCGCCGGGAGGGCTTCCGCAGAGCCTTCGCCGGTTTCTCGATCGCGAAGATAGCGGCCTTCACCGAGGAGGATGCCGCGCGCCTGCTGGCCGACCCCGGAATCATCCGCAACCGGCTGAAGATCGAGGCGACGTTGGCGAACGCCCGGGTGGTCGCCGGGTGGGAGCCGGGCGAGTTGACGGAGCTGATCTGGTCGCACGCGCCGGAGGCGGCGGGGCGGCCGGCGCCGCGGAAGCCCGGCGACATACCGGCCACCACGGAGGAGTCCACGGCGCTGTCGAAGGCCCTCAAGCGGCGCGGCTTCCGCTTCGTCGGCCCCACCACGGCCTACGCGCTGATGCAGGCCTGCGGCCTGGTCAACGACCACCTGGCCGACTGCCATGTCCGTGACGCGGTGGGGAAGGAGGGCGGTGCCCAGGGTTCGTAGTGCGGAGTGCCAGGCTCCGGGGCCGGGGCCGGGGCCGGGGCCGGGGCCAGGGCAGGCGCCGCGGCCGGGAGGTCGTTCAGGGTTCGGGAGCCAGCCGCCAGAGTGAGGTCACCTCGGCCGAGCGAGCGTGATGGAGGGGGTCGGCGGTCTCCCTGGCCCGGCGGTGGGTCGGTCTGGTCTCCAGCCGGTCGACGACGCGGAGGCGGGCCGCGTCGAAGGCGGCGAGCAGCTGGGCCCGGGTGCGCAGGCCCAGGTGCTCGGCCAGGTCGGAGAGGAGCAGCCAGCCCTCGCCACCGGGCACCAAGCGGTCAGCCAGGCCGGCCAGGAAGCCGTACAGCATCCGACCGTCGGGGTCGTAGACGGCGTGCTCCAGGGGCGAGTGGGGGCGCTCGGGCAGCCAGGGCGGATTGCACACCACCAGGGCCGTCCGGCCGAGGGCGGCCGGGTGGGGGTAGAGGTCGGCGTGGTGCACGGTCGTCCGGTCGGCCAGGCCGAGGCGGGCCAGGTTCTCCCGGGCACAGGCCACCGCCCTGGGGTCGTGGTCGGTGGCGGTGACATGGCGGATGCCGCGCCTGGCCAGCACGGCGGCCAGCACCCCGGTGCCGGTGCCGAGGTCCAGGGCGCTCCCGAGGTCGGGGGCCGCGGTCGGCAGCGGGGCGCTGGCCACCAGGTCGACGTACTCGCCGCGCACCGGTGAGAACACGCCGTGGTGCGGGTGGATCCGGGCCCCGTCGAGGGCGGGTATCGGCACACCCCGGCGGCGCCACTCGTGGGCGCCGATCGCCCCGAGCAGCTCGGGCAGCGGGGCCACCGCGGCCCGGCCGTCCGGCGGGCCCCACGCCTCCGCGCAGGCGCGGGCCGCCTCCGGCGCGCGGCGCAG
>NZ_BAAGPR010000131.1:0-18687 GCF_054783955.1 Streptomyces mayteni
TCTTCCTAAGACCGCTTGGCCTCCGACTTTCAGTCGCCCACCCGGCGGAAGCGGAGCGCACGGACGCGCTGGCCGCGCTCGCCGGGGCCGACCAGCGCCGGGCCGCGCTGGCCGCCGGCCGGCACCTGCCGTCGGAGACGGCCGACGGGCACCGGATGGTGCTGCGCGCCAACGTGGCCACCGCGGACGACGCGCGCGCCGCGCTGGACGTCAACGCCGAGGGCGTCGGGCTGCTCCGCACCGAGCTGCCGTTCCTGGACGCGGCGGCCTGGCCGACCAGGGAGCAGCACGTCGCCACGGTCACGCCGGTGCTGCGGGCGCTCGACGGGCGGCCCGCGGTGGTGCGCACCCTGGACTTCGCGGACGACAAGCTGCCGCCGTTCCTCGCCGCCGGCAGCCCGAGCGGCCACATAGGCCGCGGGCTGCCGCTGATGCTGGCCGCGCCCGAGGCGTTCGCCGACCAGTTCCGCGGGCTGCTGACCGCGGCCCGCGCCACGTCGGCCGATCTGCGGATCATGATCCCGATGGTGGCGTCGCCCGCGGAGCTGGCCGCCTGCCGTGCGCTGCTGGACGGGGCCGCCGCCGAGCTCGGCGTCGAGGCGCCGCCGCTCGGCGTCATGGTCGAGCTCAGGGAGGCCGTCGACGCCGTGGACGAGTTGGCCCGCGAGGCGGCGTTCCTCTCCATCGGCAGCAACGACCTGACCTGCCAACTGCTGGGCGTGGACCGCCGCGACCCGGCCGCCACCCCGGCGCTGGCCGCCCATCCGACCGTGCTCACCGCGATCGGCGAGGTGGCGGCCGCCGGGCACCGGCACGGGCGGCCGGTCTCGGTCTGCGGCGACGCGGCGGCGCACCCGCTGCTGGTGCCGCTGCTCGTGGGCCTCGGCGTCGACGTGCTGTCCGCGGCGCCTGCCGCGCTGGACGCGGTGCGGGCCCGGGTGCGGGACCTGCGGCACGCCGACTGCGTGGCGCTGGCCGCCGAGGCGCGCGCCCTGGACTCGGTCGAGCAGGTGTGGCGGCTGGTGGAGGAGCGGGTCGGCTAGCCGGCCGGCAGCTGCTGCTCGGCCCAGATGGTCTTGCCGGTCGCGGTCTGCCGGGTGCCCCACTGCTGGGTGAGCTGGGCCACCAGCAGCAGGCCCCGGCCGCCCTCGTCGTAGGTGCGGGCCCGGCGCAGGTGCGGGGCGGTGCCGCTGCCGTCGGAGACCTCGATGATCAACGAGGTCTCGCCGCGCAACAACCGTAGCTGGATGGGCGGTTCCGCGTGCCGGATGGCGTTGGTGACCAGCTCGCTGACCACCAGCTCGGTGACGAAGGCGGCCTCGGTGAGTTCCCAGGCCACGAGCTGGTCGGCCGCCGCCTTCCTGGCGGTGGCGACCAGCGCCGGCTCGGCGGCCAGCTCCAGGGTCGCGACGTGCTGCGCGTCCAACGCCCGCGTCCTGGCCAGCAGCAGCGCGGCGTCGTCGGTCTGCCGCTCGGGGAGCAGCCGGCCGAGGGCGCGGTCGGAGATCTCCTCCAGGGTGCCGGCCGGCGCGGCCAGCGCCTCGTGCAGCAGCCGCTGGCCCTGCTCGATGGCCCGGCCGCGCGGGGTGATCAGGCCGTTGGTGCTGAGCGCGATCAGGCTGCCCTCGGGCAGCCGCACCTGAGTGGCCTCGAAGGGCAGCCCGCCCACCCCGAGCGGCGGACCTGGGCTGATGTCGACCGGGATGGCGGTG
This sequence comes from Streptomyces mayteni, assembly GCF_054783955.1. Lineage (NCBI taxonomy): Bacteria > Bacillati > Actinomycetota > Actinomycetes > Kitasatosporales > Streptomycetaceae > Streptomyces > Streptomyces mayteni. The sequence continues at coordinate 1,713 of NZ_BAAGPR010000131.1, forward strand.
CCGTCAGGACCGGTGATCACGGGCGGCGGGTGGCCGGCGCTGGCCATGGCGCAGATCCGGGAGACCGGGTCGTACACCGCGTAGAGGCAGGTGGCGCCGACCTCGCCGATGGTGGCGGCGGTCGGGTCGGCCGCCTCCTCCTGCTCGGCAAGGTGGGAGACCAGGTCGTCCAGGTGGGTGAGCAGTTCGTCGGGCGGCAGGTCGACGTCGGCCAGGGTGCGCACCGCGGTGCGCAGCCGGCCCATGGTGGCGGAGGCGTGCACGCCGTGGCCCACCACGTCGCCGATGACGAGGGCGACCCGGGTGCCGGAGAGGGGGACGACGTCGAACCAGTCGCCGCCGACGCCGAGCCGGCCCGCGGCCGGGCGGTAGCGGGAGGCGACGTCCACCGCGATCTGGCCCTGGAGCTGACGCGGCAGCAGGCTGCGCTGGAGCGCGAGCGCGGTGCCGCGCTCCCTGGCGTAGCGGCGGGCGTTGTCGATGCTGACCGCGGCGCGGGCGCACAGGTCCTCGGCGAGCAGCAGGTCGTCGGCGGCGAACGGCTCGGGCCGGCTGCGCAGCATCCTGGCGATGCCGAGCACGATGCCGCGGGCGCGCAGCGGGACGTCCATCATGGCGCGGACGCCGTACTCCTCGGCGCGGGCGCGGCGCGCCGGGTCGGCCTCCATCCACCGGACGAAGTCGGGGTGGTCGACGTCGGACAGGACGGAGGCGCCGGTGGTGAGGGCGCGGGCGGGCGGGGCGTAGCTCGGGTACTCGTCGAGCCGGCCGATCCCGACCGTGGACTCGGGGGTGCCCTCGCGGACGGAGCGCTGGGCGGCGCGGTTCATGGCGAGGCCGCCGCTCTGCTCCCCGGAGAGCGCCGGCTCGCCGCCGGTGACGACCTGGGGCAGCAGGTCGACGAATGCCAGGTCGCAGAGGGTGGGCACCAGCGTGTCGGCGAGCTCTCCCGCGGTGGTGGTGACGTCGAGGGTGCCGCCGATCCGGTCGCCGGCCTCCTTGAGCAGCGCAAGACGCTCGCGGGCGTTGGCCTGCTCCGTGACGTCCAACGCGACGACGAAGACGCCGCGGATGACACCTGCCGGGTCACGGACGGCGGAGAGGTTGACGGCCCAGGTGACAGGTTGGGGGTTGTCGGCGGTGGCGGAAGTGGTCTCGAAGCGGTCCTGTCCGCCCTCGCGCCCGACGCGGCGTATCCGCTCGACGACCGCCCGTAGGGCCTGGGCCTCCCTGGAGTCCTCCGGGGCGAAGGGATTGTCCGGGGTGGGTTCGCCGGGCTCGAAGAGCTGGTCGAGGCGGCGGCCGATCAGCTCGTCCGCGCTGCGGCCGAGGTGCCGCCGGACCGTGGCGTTGGCCCAGACGAAGTGGGCTCCTGGGTCGTAGATGGCCAGGGACTCGCCCGACTGCTCGTGGGCCCACGCCACCATGGTCCTGGGGTCTTCGCCGCCCGGCGCTGGCGTGGCGAGCAGCAGCCAGCGGGGCTCGCCGCCGCCGTCCTCGATGGCGCTGACCGCGACCTCGGCCTCGACGGCGTGTCCGTCGCGGTGTCGGAGGCGGAGCGGGCCGCGCCAGCCGGCCGGCCGGGTGAGCGCGCCCGGCGGCAAGGACTGGGCGAGCAGGCCGGCCGCCGGCCGGCCGAGGAGGTCGGCGGCGGCGTGGCCGAGGAGCCGTTGGGCGCCCGGGCTCCAGGCCCGGACGACGCCGCCGGCGTCCACCGCGGCCGAGGCCGTCTCCACGGCGGACCTGCCGACACCGGGTCCGTCCATCCCGCTCATCCTCACCATCGCGCCGTCAGGAGCCGGCCAGCAAAGGTCGCGAATCCACTCATATCCAGGGAAACGGTATCGCCAGGCGGATGAGTTCCGCCATGCATGACCGTCATCAGCGGGACGCCCGGCGAGGTCCGCCGATCGTACAGCTCGCGACGTGTGCGGGAGCCGCCGCCGGCGGGGGAATCAGCCGGGGATCAGCGGGCGGTCAGCCCGCGGCCAGCAGCCGGCAGGCGTGCTCGACGGCGAGGGCGTAGCCGTGGACGCCGCAGCCGGCGATCACGGCGGTGGCGGCGGCCGACACGTAGGAGTGGTGGCGGAACGCCTCGCGGCGGTGGATGTTGGAGATGTGCACCTCGATGACGGGCAGCCCGTCGCAGGTGGCCAGGGCGTCGAGCAGCGCCACCGAGGTGTGCGAGTAGGCGGCGGGGTTGATCACGATGCCGGCGTGGTGCTGGCGCGCCTCGTGGATCCAGTCGACCAGCTGCCCCTCGTGGTTGCTCTGCCGGCAGTCGACGGCCGCGCCGTGCCGGGCGGCGGTCTCGGCGCACAGCCGCTCCACGTCGGCCAGCGTGTCGGCGCCGTAGATCTCGGGCTGGCGGGTGCCGAGCAGGTTGAGGTTGGGGCCGTTGACGACCATCAGGGTGGGAGGGGGACCGGCCGGGCCGGCTGCTGCCGTCACTCGGGTCACCGCGCTTTCTCTCGTCTTCTCCCGGGTCGTGCTCGCTCCCGGGAACGGTCGCCCTCATCATGGCGGATCGGCCGGACGAGGCGGTGATGTCGGTCACGACCGGGGGCCGGCCGCACCCCGGCGCGTGGCGCGAAACCGCGGGTGAAACCGCAGGTCAGGGCGAGTATCGGGGCGGCGGCTCCGCGGCCGGATCGCTCCAGGGCGATTTGTCCGCCGGCGACGCGGGCTGGGATCCTGACGCCCGTGGAGACGGTGCGGGCTGGGGCGGCGGAGCGGATCGGAGCGACGAGGTCCGGGGCCACCCTCCCCACCAGACGCTCGTACGCCATCTGGGCCGTCGGCGTGCTGGCCTACGCGTTCTCCATCATGCAGCGCACCACGCTCGGGGTCTCGGGTCTCGAGGCGGCCGAGCACTTCGCGGTCTCCCCCGCCCAGCTTTCGACGTTCGTCTTCGTCCAGGTCATCGTCTACGTCTCGATGCAGATACCGGCCGGGCTGCTGGTCGACCGGTGGGGCGCGCGGCTCACGGTCTGCGCCAGCGGCGTCGTGGCGGCCACCGGCCAGTTCCTGCTGGCGTTCGCGAGCGACCTGACCACGGCGATCCTGGCCCGGGTGGTGGTGGGCGTGGGCGACGGGCTGATGTTCGTCTCGGTGCTGGCCCTGCTGCCGCGCTGGTTCCCGGCCCACCGGGTCCCGCTGGTCACCCAGCTGACCACGATCCTGGGGCAGTTGGGGCAGATCCTCTCCGCGCTCCCGTTCCTGGCGCTGCTCCGCGGTGCCGGCTGGGCCTGGGCGTTCGGCTCGGCCGCGTCGCTGAGCCTGCTCGGCGCGGTGCTGGCGCTCGCCGTGCTGCGGAACGCGCCGCCCGGCTCGCGGCCGGTGCGCAACCGGGTGTCGGCCCGGGAGATCCTGGGCCAGCTGGGCACCATCTGGCGCCGCCCCGGCACCCGGCTCGGCTTCTTCGGGCACATGGCGACCCAGTTCTCGATGATGGCGTTCTCGCTGCTGTGGGGCGTGCCGTACCTGGTCTCGGCGCAGGGCCTCTCCCAGTCGACGGCCAGCGGGCTGCTCGTCCTGTTCGTGCTGGGCACCATCGTCGTCGGCCCGGTGCTCGGGGTGCTGACGACGCGACACCCGATGCGCCGTTCCTGGCTGCTGCTCGGGGTGCTCGGGACGACGGTGGCCGTGTGGACGGTGGTGCTCGCGCTGCCGGGCCGGGCGCCGTTCTGGCTGCTGGTGGTGTTGATCGTGGTGCTCTCGGCCGGCGGGCCCGGCTCCGTGGTGGGCTTCGACATCGCGCGGACGTCCAACCCGGCCGGCCAACTCGGCGTGGCGCAGAGCATGGTGAACCTGGGCGGCTTCACGGCCTCGCTCGCCGTGCTGGTGGCGATGGGCCTGGTGCTCGACGCGGCGGGCGGGTTCACCTTCGACGCGTTCCGGCTCGCGTGGCTGGTGCAGTACCCGTTCTGGGCGCTGGCCCTGGCCGGGCTGCTCGTCACCCGCCGCAAGGCGCGCCGCGCGTTGGCGGCCGCGGCCGCCGCCGGCTAGGACCTGGTCCTCGGCGACGCGTGGGGCGCGCGGGGCGCGCGGGGCGTCGGGGCCGCGTCTTGTGACCGAGGCATGTTCCGTGATCGGATGGGGACTCGACCGTTACCCAACCGAGATGACGGAGCTGTCTTGCCTCTCGCGCCCTCCCCCTCCCTCAGCCGCAGGCGGTTCCACCGGGCCGGCGGGGGCCTGCTCGCCGCCGCCGCGATGGTCGGGTCGACGGGGATGCTCAGCGCGAGCCGGGCGGCGGCCGCCCTGCCCGACTCGCCGCGGTTCCGGCTGTCGGGGGCCGGCGGCAATCCGTTCTGGCGCCGTTCGCTGCACGCCAACTGGGTGTTGCAGTCGTTCGCTTACGACAACGAGCGGCAGCACATCTACTTCGCGCAGTACGACTCGACCAACACCGACCCCGGCCGGATCGGCGACCTGTGGGTGACCAGGACCGACATCACAGGGAACCAGTCGGGGGCGATGGCGCTGCGCGGCTTCGGGCACGGCGTGGGCATCGGCGTCGAGCCCTACCGGGGCGAGGTCCACCTGTGGACGGAGTGGCGCACCGGGCCCAGCGGGTACGGCACCAGGATCGGCCGGTTCCGGTTCGTCAACGGGGCCACGCTGACCGCCGACGACCCCTCGATCGAGGACCGCACCCCGTCGGTCGGCGGCCCGATGATCGAGCCGCAGCCGGCGATCGACCCATGGACCAACCGTTTGCTGGTGCGGTACAAAGTGGCCCCCGACCGGCCCAGGATCGTGGTCTTCGACCTCGACGACGCGCGGGCCGGGCGGCTGGGCAGCGAACACCGGCTGGCCGAGCGGGCGCTGCCGTCGCGCGGCGCCTGGGGCGGGGAGCACCCGTTCCAGGGGTTCGCCGCCTGCGGCCGTTACGCGTACCTGATCGAGGGGCCGGTCGGCGGCCCCGCCTGCCTGACCGCCCTCGACCTCAACGGCGCGGGAGAGTCCACCGTGGTGGACCGGTTCGTCACCGACGCCGGGCAGTCGCTCCCCGGGCGTGAGCCGCAGGGCATGGCCGTCTGGATCGCCGCGGGCCGGCCCAGGTTGGCCTTCGGCTTCCACTCGAACTCGCGCGACGTCCGGCAGGCCACGGTCTTCTACAAGAGCGACTTCGTCTGATCCGGGCCGGCCGCGGCCGGCGTTCTCCCAGCTCAGCACGGCACCGCCCCCGGTGCTCGCCCCGGCGAGCACCGGGGGCGGTCGGCTGTGTGCCACCACCGGCAATCTCTTGTTTACGAAAGATTGTAGACAAGAGGCAGTTGACGCTCCTAACGTGCTGCCTCACAACAGCCGACCACGAGGCGGGGCAAGAGCTGCGGCTCCGGCCGTCATCGAATGGGTGAGTGCGATGCGAAGAACGCGTGTGACCTGCGGGGTGTTGGTGCTGGCCCCGGTGCTCGGGGCCTGTGGGATGGGTGGCGGTTCGGCGGACGGCGGCGGGGGTGGCGCGGGCGGTGAGCGGAGCATCGTCATCGACGAGCCGTTCGGTCCCGCGGCGAGTTGGGCGTTGGAGACGGACGACTCGTTCGTGCTCTCCAAGGTCGGTTGTCTCGAGACGCTGGTGCGCCGCGACGCGGACGGCTCGGTCGAGCCGATGCTGGCCACCTCGTGGGAGCAGGTCGAGCCCACCGCCTGGGAGTTCGACCTCCGCGCCGGCGTCACCTTCCAGAACGGCGAGCCGATGGACGGCGCGGCCGTGGCCGGCGCCCTCACCCACGCCCTGGAGACGACCGCGCCCGCCTCCGTCTTCTCGCCGGAGACCGTGACCGGGGTGGCGGCGGTCGACGAGGACACCGTCCGGATCACCACCCCGGAGCCCGAGTTCCTGATGCCGGAGCGACTCGCCACCCCCAACACCGGCATCCTGGCCCCCGACGCCTACGGCGACTCCGCCACCGACCCGCAGTCCACCTGCACCGGGCCCTTCACCATCGTCGAGGAGGTGCCGCAGCAGTCCGTCCGGCTGGAGCGGAACGCGTCCTACTGGGGCGGCGAGGTCCAACTCGACGCGGCCGAGGTGCGGTTCGTCACCGACGCCACGCTGCGCGCCACCCAGATCCAGACCGGCGAGGCCCAGATCTCCCGCAAGATGCCGATCACCAGCGTGAGTTCGCTGACGGAGCAGGACGGGGTGACGGTGGAGACCGCCGAACTCCCGCGGACCACAGGGCTGATCCTCAACAACGCCCGCGCGCCCTTCGACGACGAGCGGGTGCGGCGCGCCGTCCAGGCCGCCGTCGACACGGCCGAGATCAGCGACGCCGTCTACCCGGGCGCCTCCCGGCCGGCCGTCGGCCCGTTCGCCCCCGACGAACCGTTCGCGCCCACCGACGCCGAGCCCGTCACCGCCGACCCGGAGGCGGCGGCCGCGCTGTTCGAGGAGGCGGGCGTCGATCCCGGCTCGCTCGACCTCACCCTGACCGTCTACACCGAGGGCACCGGCTTCGCCGACCTGGCGGCCGTGATCCAGGAGCAGCTGCGGGCCGCCGGCGTCACCGTGGAGATCGAGACCGCCGACTACGCCTCCGTCGAACCGAGCCTGCTGGACGGCGACTTCGACATGGCGCTGCTCTCCCGCAACCACCTGGGCGACATGCCGGACCCGCTGGGCTTCCTCACCGCCGACTACTCCTGCGACGGCGGCTTCAACATCACCCAGCTCTGCGACCCCGAGGTGGACGAGCTGATCGCCCAGGCCCGCGCCACCGCCGACCGGGACGAACGCTATGCGACCTACGCGCAGCTGGCGGCCGACCTCCAGCGGCGGGCCGTCAACGTCTTCCTGGTGCACGAGACGGAGACCGTGGCCCACGCCGGCGTCACCGGCTTCGTGCTGCACCCCTACTACACCCTGACCGCCGACCTGGCACTCGCCGACGGCTGAGCCGTCCGCGCCCCACCCGGGGAACGCCCCCGGAACCACACCGGGAACACCGGGAACACCGGGAACACCGGGAACACCGGGAACACACCGCTCAGAGAGGGAATCAGATGATCGACTTCCGCCCCAAGTTCATCACCTTCGACTGCTACGGCACCCTGACCCACTTCCAGATGTCGGCCGTCACCCGGGGCCGCTACGCGGACCGGGTCGCCGAGGAGCGGATGGAGGACTTCCTCGACGACTTCGAGGCCTACCGGATCGACGAGGTGCTCGGCGCCTACCAGCCCTACCCCGACGTCGTCACCAGCGCCCTCAAGCGGGCCAACGCGCTCTGGAACCTCCCCTACCGGGAGTCGGACGGCCAGGCCATCGTGGACGCGGTGCCCACCTGGGGCGCGCACCCGGACGTGCCGGAGGCGCTGGCCAGGCTGGCCGAGGCGTTCCCGCTGGTGATCCTCTCCAACGCCGCCGACGACCAGATAGCCGACAACGTGGCGAAGCTCGGCGCCCCGTTCCACTCGGTGTTCACCGCCCAGCAGGCCCGCGCCTACAAGCCGAGGCTCGCCGCCTTCGAGTACATGCTCGACCAGTTGGGCTGCGCGCCGGGCGACCTGCTGCACGTCTCGTCCAGCCTGCGCTACGACCTGATCCCGGCGCACGACCTGCGGATCACCAACAAGGTCTACCTCAACCGGGGTTACGAGCCCAGCACGCCGTACTACGGCTACACCGAGATCACCGCGCTCACCGAACTGCCGGCGCTGCTCGGCCTGTGACGGAAAGGAGGTAAAGGACGTGAAGTCCGTTCCCTACTGGCTCGACACCGCGCCGGCCGCGCCCGACCGCACCGGCGTCGCCCTCGAAGGCCGCACCGACGTGGCGATCGTGGGCGCCGGCCTCACCGGGCTCTCCGCCGCCGTCCACCTGGCCCGCAAGGGCGCCGCCGTCACGGTCCTCGAACAGGACACCGTCGGCTTCGGCGCCTCGGGGCGCAACGGCGGGATGTGCACCACCGGGCTCGCCATCGGCTTCCTGACCGCCGTGGCCCGCTACGGGATCCCCACCGCCAAGGCCCTCTACCTGGCCTACAACGACGCCATCGACACCGTCGAGAAGCTGGTGACCGAGGAGTCCATCGACTGCGACTTCGCCCGCACCGGCAAGCTCAACCTGGCCTGCAAGCCCGCCCACTACGAGCGGCTGGCCCGCACCCACGAGGCGCTGGCCGAGATGATCGGCTACCAGACGGAGCTGATCCCGAAGCGGGACCTGCGCGCCGAGGTCGGCACCGACCACTACCACGGCGCCATGGCCGACCCGCAGGGCGCCGGGCTGCACGTCGGCAAGTTCGTGCGCGGCCTGGCCGACGCCGCAGAACGCCTCGGGGTGCGGATCCTGGAAGGCACCGAGGTGACCAGGACCCGCCGGATCGCCGGCCACCGGCACGACGTGGTCACCCCGATCGGCACCGTCCGCGCCGACCAGGTGCTGTTCGCCAGCGGCGCCTACACCGGCTCCTCGTTCCGCTGGCTGCGCAACCGGATCGTGCCGGTCGGCAGCTTCATCGTGGTCACCGAGCCGCTGCCGCAGCACGTGGTGGACGAGCTGATGCCCACCCGCCGGATGGCCTCCGACTCCAAGAACATCCTCTACTACTTCCGCATCACCCCCGACAACCGGCTGTTGTTCGGCGGCCGCGCCAGGTTCGCGATGTCCAACGCCGCCTCCGACCTGAAGAGCGGCAGGATCCTCCGCAAGGGCATGCTCTCGGTCTTCCCGCAGCTCGCCGGGGCCAGGATCGACTACTGCTGGGGCGGCCTCGTCGACCTCAGCCTCGACCAGATGGTGCACGCCGGCGAGCACGAGGGGCTCTTCTACTCCGCCTGCTACTCGGGGCACGGCGTCCAGATGGCCACCCACATGGGCCGCCAGATGGCCGACGTGCTCGGCGGCGACGCCTCGGCCAACAGCTGGCGCGGCCTCGCCTTCCCCCGCGTGCCGGGACACTTCGGCCCGCCCTGGTTCCTGCCGTTCGCCGGCGCCTACTACCGGGCGCTCGATGCCATCCGCTAGGGCCTGTCTTTTGGGTCTTCGTGGATCAGCGAGCGGCGTCTGGCGCCCGCCTGGCAAGGCGCCGGATCGCAGCTCGTACTTGGTCGTACTCGCGCGATTCGGTAACGCAGCCAGGCTGGATGCCAGACGTCGTGAGCCCACGAAGACCCGAAAGACGGGCCCCAGGCCCAAGGCCGCCGGCTGACGACGGACGGCCGGAAGGAGGTGCGTCCCATGCTCAGATTCGCCCTCAGACGGGCCACGGTCACCCTGGCCACGCTGCTCGTCGTCTCCCTGCTCGCCTTCCTCATCCCCTACCTCAGCGGCGGCGACCCGGCCCGCGCCGTGCTGCGCTCCCGGGTCGCCGACAACGCCCTCGACCCGGCCGCCGTCGAGGCCCTGAAGGCCGACCTCGGCCTGGACCGGCCGCTGCTCGCCCAGTACCTCAGCTGGCTCGGCCGGGTGATCGGCGGCGACTTCGGGCTCTCGTTCACCAGCCGGGGACCGGTCTCCGAGCTGCTGGGCAACGCCCTTGGCGTCTCGGTCACCCTGGCCGTCGTCGCCCTCGGCACCGCGGTCCTGATCGCGGTGCCGCTCGGCACCCTGGCCGCCACCCGGCACGGCAGCCGACTCGACCACGGCATCACCCTGGTCACCCAGGGCTTCGTCGCCATCCCCGAGTACTGGCTGGCCCCCGTGCTCGTCCTGGTGTTCTCCCGCCACCTCGGCTGGCTGCCGTCGGCCGGGTGGGAGACGCCGGCCTCCCTGATCCTGCCCGCGCTCACCCTGACCCTCCGCCCTCTCGCCTACGTGCTGCGGATCACCAGGGCCGCCATGATCGACGTCCTTGCCGCCCCCTACATCACCGCGGCCAGAAGCCGCGGCCTCGGCTCCCGCGCCACCCTGCTGCGGCACGGGCTGCGCAACGGCCTGCTGCCGGTGCTGACGCTCTCCTCGGTCTGGTTCGCCGGGCTGCTCGGCGGCTCGGTGGTCATCGAGGTGCTGTTCAACATCCCCGGCATGGGCCAACTCGTCTACCGGGGCGTCGTCAACCAGGACATCCCGGTGATCCAGGGCGGGCTGCTCTGCGTCGTCGCGCTGGCCATCGCCGTCAGCACCCTGGCCGACCTGCTCGGCGAACTGATCAACCCCACCGCGAGGGTCCGCCATGACGCTCACTGAACGGGCCGCCGCGCCCGCCCGACTCCCCGCCGCCGGGGCCAGGTCGACCAGCACGCTGCGCCGGCTGCGCGGCCAGCGCTGGCCGGTGCTCGCCGGCGGCGCGGTCTTCGTCGCCGTGGTGCTCGTGCTGCTGCTGACCCCCTGGATCGCCCCCTTCGACCCGGCCGCCCAGGACCTGAACCAGCGGCTGGCCGGCCCCAACGCCGAACACTGGCTCGGCACCGACCACCTCGGCCGGGACGTGCTCAGCCGGCTGATGCACGGCGGCCGGTTCTCGGTCACCATCGCCGCGATCACCCTGCTGCTCTCGGCGCTGATCGGCACCCTGATCGGCGCCTTCAGCGCCCGCGTCGGCGGCCTCGTCGACGAGGTGCTGATGCGGGTGGTCGACCTGTTGATCGCCATCCCCGACGTGGTGGTGGCGCTGTTCCTGATCGCCGTCCTCGGCACCGGGCACGGCACGCTGATCGCCGCGCTCACCATCGTCGGCTGGACGCCGTTCGCCCGGCTGTCCCGCGGCCTGGCGCTGGAGATCAACGGCCGCGACTTCATCGAGGCGGCCGAGGCGCTCGGCTGCTCCCGGACGTTCATCGTGGTGCGGCACGTCATCCCCAACGCCGCCCGGCCGGTGACCGCGCTCGGCTTCCTGCGGTTCGGCCACAAGCTGATCACCGTCGGCGGCCTCTCCTTCATCGGGCTCGGCGTGCAGCCGCCCGACTCCGACTGGGGCGCGATGCTGCTCGACGCCCAGCCCTACATGGAGCAGTCGGCGCTGCTCGTGCTGGTGCCCGGGCTGGCGATCTTCGTCACCGCGCTCAGCGTGACCCTGATCGGGCAGGGGGTGGAGCCGAGGACCGACGACCGCGCATGACCGCCGCCGGCTGACCACCCGCCGCATGACCCCACTCGCCGCACCGAAGGAACGAAGCGACCGCGATGACCACGTCACACATCACTCCCATCCCCCGCCGCACCCTCGTCTCGCAGGTGACCGAGCAGCTGCGGGAGGGCATCTACCACGGCGTCTTCCTGCCGGGCAGCCAGCTGCACGAGGCGGAGCTCGCCGAACGCCTCGGCGTCAGCCGGGGACCGGTCCGCGAGAGCCTGCAACGCCTCATCCAGGAAGGACTGTTGTCCAGCCAGCCGCACCGCGGGGTGTTCGTCCCGGTGCTCAGCGAGGAGGACATCGTCGACGTCTTCTTCGCCCGCGAGGCCGTGGAGGCCGCCGCGTTCCGGCAGGTGATGGCCTCCCCCGCGCCCGCCGAACTGGTCGACGCGCTGCGGCGGGTGGTGGACGAGATGGCCGACGCCGTGGAGACCGACAACTGGCGGGCGCTCGGCGACATCGACGTGCGCTTCCACCGGCTGGTGGTGAACGCCGCCGGCAGCCACCGCCTCAGCCGGATGTTCGACACGCTGATCTCCGAGACCCGGCTCTGCCTCAACATGTACGCCGACCTGCAACCCGCCAGGCTCGACCTGCTCCCGGAGCACCGGGAGTTGGTGGAACTGATCGCCGGCGCCGACCTCGACACCGCGCTCGTCACCCTGCAACGGCACTTCGCCGAGGCGGTGGTGACCCTGCGGCACCGGCTCCGCCAGTCACAGCGCTGAACCCCGCCCGACCAGGCTTCGCCCACCCAAGCCCCGCCAACCAGACACCGGGAGGCCGGAGATGAAACCGCGACCCCACACACCACCGAGCACCACCCCAGAACCGGCGGCCGACACCGCCCCCGACGCCGCGCTCGACATCCGCGGCCTCCGGGTGGCGTTCGGCGACGCCGCCGTCGTGGAGGGCCTGGACCTCACGGTCCGGCGCGGCGAGATCCTGGCCCTGGTCGGCGAGTCCGGATCCGGCAAGAGCGTCACCGCCCGCGCCGCCATGGGCCTGCTGCCGGCCGGCGCCCGGATCACCGAGGGCTCCATCGCCCTGGAGGGCGAGGACCTGGTCGGCCTCCCGCCCCACCGGATGGACCGGATCAGGGGCGGCCGGGTGGCCATGCTCTTCCAGCAGCCGCGCGCCATGCTCGACCCCACCGCCACCGTCCGCGACCAGGTCGCCGAGCCGCTGTGGCTGCACCGCGGCCTCAGCCACCGGGAGGCGAAGCGCCGGGTCACCGGGCTGCTGCGGGACGTCGGCATCCCCGAGCCGGAGCGGCGGGCCCGCTCCTACGCCTACCAGCTCTCCGGCGGCATGGCCCAACGGGTCATGATCGCCGCCGCGTTGGCCGGCGACCCCGGGCTGCTGATCGCCGACGAGCCCACCACCGCGCTGGACGTCACCGTGCAGGCCCAGATCCTCCGGCTGCTCAAGCGGCGGCAGCGCGAGTCCGGGATGTCGGTCCTGCTGATCACCCACGACCTGGGCATCGTCGCCACCACAGCCGACCGGGTCGCCGTGATGTACGCCGGGCGGATCGTCGAGGACGGCCCGGTGGCCGAGATCTTCGACGCGCCCCGACACCCCTACACCCAGGCGCTGTTGCGCGCCTCGCTGCTGCGCACCGAGGCCGACCGGCTCTACACCATCCCGGGCAGCGCGACCCAGGCCAGGGAGCTGCGCCGGGGCTGCCGGTTCCGGCCGCGCTGCCCGGTGGCCGAGGGCCTGGGCGTCGCCCACTCCTGCGAGAACGAGGAGCCCACGCTCAGCAGTTGCGGCTCAGGGCACCGCTCCAGGTGCTGGGCGCAACCGTCCGAGGCGGTGGGAGCGTGACGGCGCCCGCCCCCCTGCTGAGCGTCGAGGGCCTGGTCAAGCACTTCCCGGTGGGCGCCCGCTCGTTGACCGGCCGCCGGCAGTCGGTGCACTCCGTGGACGACGTCTCCTTCGCCATCGCGCCGGGCGAGGTCCTCGGCCTGGTAGGCGAGTCGGGCTGCGGCAAGACCACACTGGCCAGGGCGGTGCTCGGGCTGGTCAGCGCCGACCGGGGTCGGGTGCTCTTCGACGGCGCCGACATCGCCCGGCGCGGCCGGGCCGGCCGGCGGGCGCTGCGCCGCGAGATGCAGCTGGTCTTCCAGGACCCGCACGCCGCCCTCGACCCCAGGATGCGGCTCGGCACCAGCCTGGAGGCGCCGCTGGCCCAGCACGGCGTCGGCGGCCGGGCCGAGCGGCGGGAGCGGATCGTCTCGGCGCTCGAACAGGTGGGCCTCGACGAGTCGTTCCTCTCCCGCCGGCCCGCCGAGTGCTCCGGCGGCCAGCTGCAACGCGTCGTGGTGGCACGGGCGTTGCTGCTGCGGCCGCGCTTCCTGGTCTGCGACGAGCCGACGTCGGCGCTCGACGCCTCGATCCGCGCGCAGATCCTCAACCTGCTGCTGGAGCTCAAGGACCGGCTCGGCCTCACCCTGTTGATCATCTCCCACGACCTGCGGGTGGTCAGGCACGTCTGCGACCGGGTGGCGGTGATGTATCTCGGCCAGCTGATCGAGGTCGCGACCCGCGACGACCTGTTCGAGCGTCCCGCGCACCCCTACACCCGGGCCCTGTTGGCCGCCTCGCTGCCCGAACGTCCGTCGTCCGGCGTCGAGTTCGGGACGTTGCGCGGCGAGCCGCCGAGCCCGCTCGACCCGCCGGCCGGCTGCCGGTTCCGGCAGCGCTGCGACCTGGCAGGGGAGCGGTGCGCCACCGAGGCGCCCGCGCCGTCCCCGGCCGAGGGTCCCGGCCACACCGTCTCCTGCCACTACTGGAACTCCTGACCCGGCCGGTCACCACAAGAACGCGAGGAAGCAGCCGATGCGCACACGGATCGAGGGGATCGACAACCAGACGGGTGCCACCCGGCCCGCCGTCGCGCCCGGCTGGCGGCCGCCCGCCGGGGCGTTCTGGGCCGGCCAGTGGCGGGACGGCGCCGCCGCGTTCCCCGTCCACGACCCGGAGGACGGCCACCCGCTCGGCGAGGTGACCGACGCGACGCCCGCCGAGGTGGACGCCGCGGTGCGGGCGGTGGCGGCGGCCGTGCACGACGGGCCGGCGTGGCCCGGCTGGCGGCGGCGGGAGGCGCTGCTCGCGGCGTCCGGTCTGCTGGTCGAGCGCCGCGACGACCTGGTCGGGCTGATCTCGGGCGAGGGCTGCAAGACGGTGCGCGAGGCGGCGGCCGAGGTGTCGCGGGCCGCCGAGACGCTGCGGCTCTCGGCCGAGTGGGCCGGCCGACTCACCGGCGAGACCCTGCCGTTCGACGCGACGGCGCGCGGCGCGGGGCGGCTCGGCTGGTACACGAGGGAGCCGGTGGGGGTGGTGGCGGCGATCACCCCGTTCAACGACCCGCTCAACCTGGTGGCGCACAAGCTCGGCCCCGCGCTTGCCGGCGGCAACGGCGTGGTGCTCAAGCCGGCCGAGGCGACCCCGCTGACCGCGCTGGCCTTCGCCGCGGCCCTGCTCGACGCGGGCGTGCCGGCCGACCGGATCGCGGTGCTGCCGGGCGCCGGCGCCGGGGCGGGGCGGGCGCTGGTGGGCCATCCGCTGGTCGACCTGGTGTCGTTCACCGGCGGGCACCGCACCGGCGAGGCGGTGGCGAGGGCCGCCGGCGCCAGGAAGACGCTGATGGAGCTCGGCGGGAACAACGCCGTGCTCGTGCTGGCCGACGCCGACCCGGCGGCGGCCGCGCGGGCGGTCGTCGACGGCGCGTTCGGGGTGGCGGGACAGAACTGCCTCTCGGTGCAACGGGTGTTGGTGGCGGCGGAGTCCGCCGACGCCTTCCTGGCCGAGGCGGTCGCCGCGACCGAACGGCTGCGGGTCGGCAGCAAGCGGGACCCGCTGACCGACGTGGGCCCGCTGGTCTCGGCCGGCGAGGCGGCCCGGGTCGCCGAGTGGGTCGCGGAGGCGGTGGCCGCCGGGGCCCGGGTCCGCGCCGGCGGGCGCCGGGAAGGCGCGTTCCACTGGCCGACGTTGCTCACCGACGTCCCGCCGGGGGTCAGGATCGCGACGGACGAGGTGTTCGGCCCGGTGGTGACGGTCGAGGCGTTCACGGACCTCGACGCGGCGGTGACCCGCGCCAACGCCACCGACTTCGGGTTGCAGGCCGGCGTGTTCACCGCCTCGATCGACACCGCCCTGGCCGTCGCCGAACGGCTGCGGGTGGGCGCGGTGATGATCAACGAAAGCAGCGACTTCCGGATCGACGCGATGCCGTTCGGCGGCCCGAAACGCTCCGGCGTCGGCCGCGAGGGCGTACGTTACGCGGTGGAGGCCATGACGGAACCCAAGATCGTGGCCATTCGCCGCGGCTGAAATTCACCCCTCGTACCGGGGCCCGTGCCCGCCGGCACATCACCCCGCTGTAAGCTGTCAACAATCCGAATGACAGCTAGGGGAATCGTGACCGAGGTGATTGAGGGACTCGTCCCGATCACGCGCCGCACCACGTCGAGCCTCATCGTGGATCAGCTCAGGGAACGGATCGTGGACGGCACGTTCCCCTCGGGCAGCCAGATGGCCGAGGCCCAACTGGCGGCCACCTTCGGGATCAGCAGGGGCCCGGTGCGGGAGGCGCTGCAACGGCTGGTGCAGGAAGGGCTGCTGGTCAACATCAAGAACCGCGGCGTCTTCGTGATCGAGCTCGGCCCCGCCGACCTCGCCGACGTCTGCCTTTCCCGGCGCCTCATCGAGCGCAAGGCCGCCTCGCTGCTGTGGAAGAGCAAGGACGAACGCCACCTCTCCCGACTCGAGGTGGCCGCCGCCGAATTGGCGGCCGCCGCCGAGGATTCCTGGGCCGAGGTGGTGGAACGCGATCTCGCCTTCCACGAGATTCTGGTGGAATCCGCCGAAAGCCCCCGGCTTTCCCGGATGTTCGCCACCCTGGTCGCCGAGACCCGCATCGGCCTCTCCACCAGGCCGGAAGCCCGCCGCGAGCGGGCGGCCCTGGCGGCCGAACACCAAGCCCTGATCGAGCTCCTGCGCGACGGCACGGAACGTCGCCTGCTGGCGGCGATCGACGCCCACCTGGACGCCACGCTCCACCAACTGACCGAGGGCTCGGCGCGCCCCACCGCCACCTGACAGGGCCGGGCTGGACACCGCGTTCTGCCCTGCGGGCGGGCCTCCCGCTCGGCGCGAAGCGCCGGGGCGCCACACCATGCCCAGGGCGCTACGCGCCTGGCCGGCGCGGCCCGGTGAGCCCGCGAAGCGGCCGGGCGGGGGCGAACCCCCGCGTGAAGCGCCGGAGCGGCACGACCCAGGGCCCAACGCGCCCGGCCGGCGTGGCCGCAGAGTCCGGGCACCATGCCCAGGACACAACGCGCCCAGTCGGCATGGCCGCCGCGCCCACGGGACGAACCCCGCGCGAAGCGCCGGGGCGCCAGCCGCACGCCATGCCGAGGGCACCATGCGCCCGCGGAGCGGTCAGACGGGGGGCGTACCCCGCGCGGAGCGCCGGGGCGGTGCGGCCCAGGGCCACCCACCCGCCCCGAAAAGGATGGGCGGGTGGGGAAAAACCCGGGCGGTGCGGCCGCCGCGCTCGCGAAGCGGCCGGGGAGGCACGAACTCCGCGCGAAGCGCCGGGGCAACGGCCCGGCCCACCCGCCGCCGTAGCGGCGGGGAGCGCCGGGGCGCCAGCCGCACGCCATGCCGAGCCCGCGGAGCGGCCAGGCGGGGGGGCGAACCTCGCCGAAGGCCCAGGGCCACCCGCCGCGGCGAAAAGGGCGGGTGGGTGGGGGAAAACCAACGGTCCGGAGTTACATCGCGGCCGCGTGCAGGATCACCGTCAGCTCCACCGCCGCGCTCAGCGACGACAGGGCCGCCACCGCCGCGCCACCGGCGGCGATCCACGCGGCGAGGCCGGCGCGGGTGTGGGCCGGCAGCCAGACGGCGGCCGGCGGCCCCGGGCCGAGCAGGGCCGCGAC
>NZ_BAAGPR010000132.1:0-18248 GCF_054783955.1 Streptomyces mayteni
GGCCACCGCCCCGGCCCAGACCTCGGCGGCCGGCACGCCAGGCGACTCCGGCTCGGCGGCCGCGGCGGCCGCCGCCCGCTCGGCGTGCGCCGCGCTGCGCCGCTGGAGCTCGTCCGTCAGCCCGCGTTCGCCGCGACCGCGCAACAACAGCAACAGGAAGGGGTCGGCGTCCAGCAGCCGCGCCACCTGGTAGCAGAGGGCGGCGGTGTGCGCGCAGTGGTCCCACTCGCCGCACTCGCACTCAGGATCCAGGTCGCCGATGCCGGTCAGCAGTTCGACGCCGGCCGCCTCCGCGTCCGCCACCAGCTGCGGCGGCATGTCCCGGTCGAGCAGCGCGGCTATGTGCCCGGCCTCGCCGGCCACCGTGCGCAGCAGCCGGTCCCACTCGGCGTCCGTCAGCCGCCGCAGCAGCACGTCCGACCGGTACGCCGCGCCGTCGGCGGCGCGAACCACAGCCGTCAGCCGGCCGGGCCGCACCGAGACCGCGCCGACCGCCCCGCCCCGCGCGGCCCGCCGCCCCTGACGCAGCCGCGCCGCGTCCAACGCGGTGTCCTCGAGCGCCTTCAGCCAGCTCAGCCCCCACCAGGTCGCGGCGAAGCCCCGCCCGGCGATCGGCGGCAGCGCCGCGAGGACCAGCTCCTCGGCCGACTCGTCCGCGGTGCCGCTCATCGTTCGTCCTCCTCGGTGGTGCCCGGGCCGCGCAGGGCCACGAGTTCGGCGAGCTCGGCGTCGTTCAGCTCGGTGAGCGCGCCCTCGCCCGAGCCGAGCACGGCGTCCGCCAGGGCGCGCTTGCGCCGCAGCAGTTCGGCGATCCGGTCCTCCACGGTGCCCTCGGCGATCAGTCGGTGCACCTGCACCGGGCGGTCCTGCCCGATCCGGTAGGCGCGGTCGGTGGCCTGGGCCTCGACGGCCGGGTTCCACCAGCGGTCGTAGTGCACCACGTGCTCGGCCCTGGTCAGGTTGAGCCCGGTGCCGGCCGCCCTGAGCGACAGCAGGAACACCGGCACCTCGCCGGCCGAGAAGGCGCGCACCATCTCCTCCCGGCGTGGCACCGGGGTGCCGCCGTGCAGCAGCAGGCTCGGCACCCCACGGTCGGTCAGCCGACGCTCGATCAGCCGCGCCATCCGCACGTACTGCGTGAAGACCAGCGCGCTGGCGCCCCCGGCCAGGATGGTGTCCAACAGCTCGTCGAGCAGCTCCAGCTTCCCCGACCGCCCCGGCAGCCGGGGCTCCTCCTCCTTGAGGTACTGCGCCGGGTGGTTGCAGATCTGCTTGAGCGAGGTGAGCATCTTCATCACCAGGCCGCGCCGGGCGAGGCCGTCGGCCCCTGACACGGCGGCCAGGCCCTCGCGCACCACGGCCTCGTAGAGCCCGGCCTGCTCCACGGTGAGCGCGACCGCCCGGTCCGTCTCCGTCTTCGGCGGCAGCTCGGGCGCGATGCCCGGATCGCTCTTGCGGCGGCGCAGCAGGAACGGCCCGACCAGCCGGGCGAGCCGCTCGGCCGCCGCCGGGTCGGTGCCGCCCTCGACGGCGTCGGCGTGGCGGGCGCGGAACGTGCCGAGGCGCCCGAGCAGCCCGGGCGTCGTCCAGTCGAGGATCGCCCACAGCTCGGTGAGGTTGTTCTCCACCGGGGTGCCGGTGAGCGCCACCCGGGCCCTGGCCGGGATGGACCGCAACTGCCCGGCGGTCGCCGAGAACGGGTTCTTGACGTGCTGGGCCTCGTCGGCGACCAGCAGCGACCAGTCGGCCGCGCCGGCCAGCCGCTCGGCGTCGAGCCGCATGGTGCCGTAGGTGGTGAGCACGAACTCGCCGTCGGCCAGGTCGCCGAGGTCACGGGACGCGCCGTGGTGGCGGCGCACCCGGGTGCCGGGGGCGAACGCGCCGATCTCCCGCTGCCAGTTGCCGAGCAGCGAGGCGGGGCAGACCACCAGCGTGGGCCCGGCGGTCGCCGGGTCGAGCTGGCGGTGCAGGTGCAGCGCGATCAGCGTGATCGTCTTGCCGAGGCCCATGTCGTCGGCGAGGCAGCCCCCGAGGCCGAGCGAGGTCATCCGGTGCAGCCAACCGAGGCCGCGCAGCTGGTAGTCGCGGAGCGTGGCGGCGAGCGCCCGCGGCTGGGCGACCGGTTCGCGGTCGGCGGCCTCCGGATCCGCCAGCCGGTCGCGCAGCGCGGCCAGCGCTCCGACGGCGGTGACCTCGAACCGCTCGCCGCCCTCCTCGGCGCTGCCGGTGAGGGCGGCGCCCAGCGCGTCGAGCGCCGACACCTTGCGGTCACCGCGCTCCCTGGCCCGCCGCAGCTCCTCGGGCGAGACCACCACCCACTGGTCGCGCAGCCGTACCAGGGGCCGGCCGGACTCGGCCAGCCGGTCGAGCTCCGCCCGGGTCAACTCGACGTCGCCCAGGGCGAACCGCCAGTCGAACGCGAACAGCGCGTCGGGCGAGAGGGTGCCGGTACCCGCCGACTCGGGCCGTGCCGGGCCCTCGTCGCCGACCACCGCGCGCGCGGTGAGTCGGCGCACCAGGTCGCGCGGCCAGTGCAGTTGGACGCCGGCGGCCTCCAGGGCCCGGGCGGTGGGCAGGTCGAGCAGCTCGGCCAGCTCCTCGTCGGCGAGGTCGACGGCGTCCGGCACCGCCGCGGTGAGCAGCGGCCGCAGCGGCTCCCAGGCGGCCGCGGCCCGGCGCAGGGTGAGCAGGGCGTCGGTGCGGGCGCGCGGGCCGAAGGCCCCGGTGGTCGCAGGGCCGCCGGACCACAGCTCGGCGGCGTCCGTCACGGTGCCGGGCTCGCTGAGGCTGTGCAGCTGGACCACGGCGCGGAACCGGGGCGTCGAACCGCCGGCGTGCTCCGTCGCCTCGACGCGCAGCGAGAGGCGGACGCCCGCGTCGTGGCCGGCGGCGACCGCCGTGGCCCAGGCGCGCTGCTCGGGCAGCCGGCGCGGCTCCTCGGCGGTGAACGCCGGCTCGCCGGCGGCCAGGGCGGCGGCGGGGGTGCGGGCGTCGGCGGCGGCGAAGGCGTCGAGGAAGGCGCGCAGCAGCGGTTCCGGACGCGGGAGCAGCAGCGGGTCCGGCGCGTCGGCGGGGGCGGGCAGCGGCACGGCGCGGGCCAGCGGGGGCATCGCGGCGGCGAGTTCGGCCAGCCGCGTGGCGTCGGCGGCGTCCAGCGGGCCGAGCCGCCAGGCGTCGTGGTCGGTCGCGCTCAGGCCGGGCAACAGCCGGCCGCGGGCGGCCAGTTGGAGGGCGAGCACGGCCGCGCCTCCCCAGTAGGCGGCGGTGGAGGCGGCGCCGGCGGCCCTGGCCCTGGTGAGGACGGGGAGCGCGGCGCGCACCGGGAGGACCACGGCTCGGACCGTGCGCGCCAGGACCGGCCCTTCTGGGCCCTCGGGCAGGGCCACGGTCAGCGGCTCGGCGGCCAGCTCCCGGAGGGCGGGCGCGACCTCGTCCCACCGGTCGTGCGCGTCGGCTTCGAGGTCCGCGGGGAGGAAGGCGACCCGGGAGTCGCGGGGCGGGTCGGCCGGCAGGAAGACGGCCGCGTGATGGACGAGTGCGGAGATCTGGGCGGGTGACGCCGGGCTCGCGGTCACAGCGCGGAAACATCTCCTCAAATTTGACTAGCTGGCGGTGCGCGGCCGAGGGTACCCCATCGCGGAGCCGATCGGGAAACGGGTGGTGCCGGCTCTCCGCGGGGTCGCCGCCCGGGCTCCCGGCGGCAGCTCGGCCGGCCGGCCGCCGGTGAACCCCCGCTCGCGCAGGGGGGTTAGGTACACCACCGACCGGGTGCTGCGGCCATGGTCGCCCAGGGTGCTCGCTTCGTAGCGTGAGCGACGTCCAGCCAACCGCATCCGGAGACCTCATGAGCCCATTCCCGGCACCGACCGTCGAGCGTTCCACCGCACCCGCCACACCCGCCGCATCCGGCGGCACCGAGGGCGAGTTCCCGCCGCTGCTGCGGCAGATCAAGGGGCAGGGCCTGCTGGACCGGCGCCGAGGCTGGTACGCGGCGGGCATCGCCGTCAACGCGCTGGCCCTGGCCGCCTTGGTCACCGCGGTGCTGCTGGTCGGCGACACCTGGTGGGTCCTGCCGCTCGCCGTGCCGCTCGCCCTCTTCTCCACCCGCACCTCCTTCTACGGCCACGACGCGGGCCACGCCCAGATAGCCCGCACCCGTCGCTACAACCGGCTGCTCGGCCTCGTCCACGGCAACCTGCTGCTCGGCATGAGCTCCGCCTGGTGGAACGACAAGCACAACCGGCACCACGCCAACCCCAACCATCTCGACAAGGACCCCGACGTCGGGGTCGGCGTGATGGTGTGGGCGGAACACCAGGCGGAGAAGCGCGTCGGCTTCGGCCGCTGGCTCACCCGTCACCAGGCCAGGCTCTTCTTCCCGCTGCTGCTCCTGGAGGGCATCGCGCTGAAGGTCGCCAGCGTGCAGATGCTGATCTCGGGCAAGGGCTGGGAGCGCCAGGGCCGGGCCCGCGGGGTCGAGGCGCTGCTGCTCGTGGCGCACTTCACGGGGTACGCGGCGCTGCTGCTGACCGCCATGTCACCCGGGAAGGCCGTGGTCTTCGCGCTGATCCACCACGCGCTGTTCGGGCTGCACCTGGGCTCCGTGTTCGCACCGAACCACAAGGGCATGGAGATGCCGGACCCGGACGGGGAGCGCTGGGGCCACCTGCGGCGGCAGGTGCTGACCTCGCGCAACGTGCGCGGCGGGCTCGTCACCGACTGGCTGATGGGCGGGCTCAACTACCAGATAGAGCACCACCTCTTCCCCAACATGCCGCGGCCGCACCTGCGGCTGGCCCGCCCACTGGTCCGGCACCACTGCCGGGAGGTCGGCGTCTCCTACGCCGAGACCGGGCTGCTCGACTCCTACCGGCTGGCGCTCGGCCACATGCACCGGGTCGGCGCCCCGCTGCGCGCCGCGAAGCGGGGGGAGCGGGGGGAGCGGGGGGAGCGGTAGCCGGGGGAGCGGTGCCGGGCGGTGCCCGTGGCGTTCGACCGGCCCGCCGGGGGGTGGGCCGGTCGAACGCGTTCCGCCGGGTCGGATTCCGGCACGACGGGAACCGGACGGAACGGTGGACACTGGATATACGTTTCATCGTGCGGGCGGCCGGTCGGTCGCCGCAGTCGAGGAGGTGGCGAGATGTCCCGTGGCGCCAAGGTCGCGGTGGGTGCGGTCGGCGTGGGGCTGCTGCTCTGGATCCTGACAAACTTCTGGATCGCCCTGCTGGTGATGGTCGGCGTCCCGGCCGCCGCCTATCTGCTGCTCGATCCGGCTCAGCGGCGCCGGCTGCGGCGGGTCGGCCGCAAGGAGCTCGGTTCCTGAGCCGATACCCGGTGGTCGCGCTGACCAGAGGAAACGGTACGGTCCCTTCCGGATAGCGGTACCGCACGGATGGTTGCCGACGGCCTCGTACTGGGGAAGGCTGACACAGCAGTCGCCTTATGAGAAGGGGGAGCTGGGGATGGCACTGAGCACCACGCTCGACTGGTTGTTGGACGACCTGGCGCAGCGCCTGCCACGGGTGCGGCACGTGCTGCTGCTGTCCAGCGACGGATTGGTGACCTCGGTCAGTCGCGGCCTGAAGCGGAGCAGCGCCGAGCATCTGGCGGCGGTCTCCTCGGGCCTGCACAGCCTCGCGAAGGGGGTCGGCGAGCACTTCGGCAGTGGCGGGGTGCGGCAGACCATGATCGAGTTCGACGACGGTGTGCTGTTCGTCACGGCCGCCGGGGACGGCAGTTGCCTCTGTGTGCTGGCCGGGGCCGACGTGGACGTCGGCCAGGTCGGGTACGAGATGACTCTCCTGGTCAACAAGGTGGGCGAGCATATGGGGCTCTCCGCCAGGGATCTGAACTGACCCCGACTGCCGAATCGTTCACTCCGGGGAATCGGGTGGTCACTCAGGGTTGCCTTCTGTGGAGCGGGCGCCTACTCTGATTACAGAGAGTAGTTGTTCTGTTCCGAGGAGGCTCCCGTGTCCACCATCCCGTCCCCGCCCCTCACGCCCGGCGCCCCGAGCGGGGCACCCGCCGAGGCCGCGGCGCCCGACCCAGGCGCCCGCCTGGTCGGCGCGACCGACGGCGCGGCCCTGCTGGACATCAGCCCCGCCCGGTTCGCCCGCCTGGCCAGGGGCGGCTGCCTCAGCCCGGCCGAGTTCCGGATCAGCCCCCTGCACATCATCACCTGGTGGTATCCGGCCGCCGAGCTGCGGCTCTTCGCGGACCGCGAGTCCGGGCTGCTCAGCGGCCCGATCCCGGAAGGGCTGCGCCGCGCGCTCCGCCGGGGTGAGGACTGGCGCCCCCGCCGTTGGCGCACCCGGCGCGTGGCCCAGCTGATCCGGCGCACCGCCGACCCGTGGCGGCGGGCGGCCGCGTTCGCCGCCGTGCTCGAGCCGCCGCTGCTCGCCCGGCTGGTGCCCGAGGCCAGGGAGCGCGTCCTGCTGCGGCGGCTCCGCCCGGCGCTGACCGCTCCGCCGCCACCCGGCTTCCACCCCCGGATGCTCGACGCGCTCCTCACCGCCACCGAGCCGGACGAGACCCGCTGGTACGTGCGCGGGCTCGAGCTGGCCCTGCGGGACGGGAGGTCCCGCCCGCCGGCCGGCCCGCGGCTCAGAGCTGGCCGACGTCCACGACCTTGATCACCGCCCGGGCCTCCGCGTCCGAGGCCGTCAGGTCGACCTCGGCCGAGATGCCCCAGTCGTGGTCACCTGCCGGGTCGTGGAAGGTCTGCCGCACCCGCCAGAGGCCGTCCTCCGGGCGCTCCTCGATCTGTAGCAGCCGCGGGCCGCGGGCCTCGGGGCCGGTGCCCAGCTCGTCGTACTCCTGCCAGTAGCCGTCCAGCGCCGCGGCCCAGGCGTCGGCGTCCCAACCCGACTCGGCGTCCAGCTCGCCGAGCTCCCAGGTCCGGTCCAGCGCCGCCAGCTCCACCCTGCGGAACATCGAGTTCCGCACCAGCACCCGGAAGGCCCGGGCATTGGCGGTCACCGGCTTCACCTGGTCCGCCCGCTCCCGCGCCTCCTCGGCGTCCTCGAGCTCCGGGTTCGCCAACTGCTCCCACTCGTCGAGCAGGCTGGAGTCGACCTGACGGACCATCTCGCCCAACCACGCCGTGATGTCCTGGAAGTCCTCGGACTTCAGGTCCTCGGGCACGGTGTGCTCCAACGCCTTGTAGGCGCCGGCCAGATAGCGCAGCACGATCCCCTCGGTGCGCGCCAACTCGTAGTAGGACACGAACTCGGAGAAGGTCATGGCACGTTCGAACATGTCCCGGACGACGGACTTGGGGGAGAGCGGATGATCGCTCACCCACGGATGGCTCTTCCGGTACAGGCCGAAGGCGTGGAACAACAGCTCGTCGAGCGGCCGGGGATAGGTGATGTCCATCAGCCGCTCCATCCGCTCCTCGTACTCCACCCCGTCGGCCTTCATCGCCGCCACCGCCTCGCCCCGCGCCTTGTTCTGCTGCGCCGCCAGGATCTGCCGGGGATCGTCCAACGTCGACTCCACCACCGACACCATGTCCAGGGCGTAGGACGGCGACTCCGGGTCGAGCAGCTCGAACGCGGCGAGCGCGAACGTCGACAGCGGCTGGTTCAGGGCGAAGTCCGCCTGCAGATCCACCGTCAGCCGCACGAGGCGGCCCTGCGCGTCCGGCGTCTCCAGCCGCTCCACGATCCCGCCGTCCAGCAGCGACCGGTAGATGGCGATCGCCCGCCTGATGTGGCGCAGCTGCTGCCGGCGCGGCTCGTGGTTGTCCTCCAACAGCCGCCGCATCGCGTCGAACGCGTTGCCGGGCCGCGCGATGATGGACAGCAGCATCGCGTGGGTGACGCGGAACCGCGAGGTCAGCTGCTCGGGTTCGGCCGAGATCAGCCGCTCGAAGGTGTTCTCGCCCCAGTTCACGAACCCCTCGGGCGGCTTCTTGCGCACCACCTTGCGCCGCTTCTTCGGATCGTCACCCGCCTTCGCCAGCGCCTTCTCGTTCTCCACCACGTGGTCGGGCGCCTGCGCCACCACGAACCCCGCGGTGTCGAAGCCCGCCCGCCCGGCCCGCCCCGCGATCTGGTGGAACTCCCTGGCCCGCAGCACCCGCACCCGGCTGCCGTCGTACTTGGTCAACGCCGTGAACAGCACCGTGCGGATCGGCACGTTGACCCCGACCCCCAGGGTGTCCGTCCCGCAGATCACCTTCAGCAGCCCCGCCTGCGCCAACTTCTCCACCAACCGGCGGTACTTGGGCAGCATCCCGGCGTGGTGCACCCCGATCCCGTGCCGCACGTACCGCGACAGGTTCCTGCCGAACCGGGTGGTGAACCTGAAGTTCCCGATCAGCGCGGCGATCTCGTCCTTCTCGGCCCGGGTGCACATGTTGATGCTCATCAGCGCCTGCGCCCGCTCCACCGCCTGAGCCTGGGTGAAGTGCACGATGTACACCGGCGCCTGATGGGTCTCGAGCAGCTCCGTCAGCGTCTCCGTCAGCCCCGTCGACCGGTACTCGTAGCTCAGCGGCACCGGGCGGGTGGCCGAGCGCACCACCGCCGTCGGCCGGCCGGTGCGGCGCGTCAGGTCCTCCTCGAACCGCGACATGTCGCCCAACGTCGCGGACATCAGCACGAACTGCGCCTGCGGCAGTTCCAGCAGCGGGATCTGCCACGCCCAGCCCCGGTCTGGCTCCGCGTAGAAGTGGAACTCGTCCATCACCACCTGGCCCACGTCGGCCTCCGCCCCGTCCCGCAGGGCGATCGAGGCCAGCACCTCCGCGGTGCAGCAGATCACCGGCGCGTCCGCGTTGACCGAGGCGTCCCCGGTGAGCATCCCGACGTTCTCGGTGCCGAGGATCTTGCACAGATCGAAGAACTTCTCGGACACCAGGGCCTTGATCGGCGCCGTGTAGAACGTCACCTCGTTCCTGGCCAACGCCGCGAAGTGGGCTCCCGCCGCCACCAGCGACTTGCCCGAGCCCGTCGGCGTGGACAGGACGACGTTCGCCCCCGACACCACCTCGATCAGGGCCTCCTCCTGCGCCGGATACAGGGTGATCCCCCGTTCGTGGGTCCACGACGAGAAGGCGTCGAAGAGGGCATCGGGATCGGCGTCGGCAGGCATCTGATCGATAAGGCTCACCGTCCCATACTGCCCGCACCCGACCCCCGAAGGGGAACCGGCCGGCCCACGGAAGATCACGAGGCACTACGCTGTCCCGCCGAAAGCAGTGTTCGATCAAGGCACGGACCCCGACAACCGCGGTGCGACACCGGCGCGTTGGCCCGGGGAACAGCTGAAGAAGGGGCGGGGAACGGTCATGATGGGACCGGCGCACTCACTGTCGGGGGCCATGGTGTGGCTGGGAATCGGAGCCGCCGCCGCGGCGGCCGACAACCCGATGCCCTGGCCGGTGCTCGTGGTGGGCACCCTGATCTGCGCGGGCGCCGCCCTCGCCCCCGACCTCGACCAGAAGTCGGCCACCATATCCCGCGCCTTCGGGCCGGCCTCCAAGCTCCTCGCCGGCGTCATCGACAAGCTCTCCGAGTCCGTCTACAACGCCACCCGCGGCAAGGGCGAGCGGCGCCGCACCGGCGGCCACCGTACGCTCACCCACACCTGGATCTGGGCCGTGCTGGTCGGCGCCGGATTCTCCCTCGCCGCCATCGCCTGGGGCCGCTGGGCCGTCCTGGTCACCCTCTTCATCCACATGGTGCTCGCCGTCGAGGGCCTGCTCTGGCGGATGGCGCGGGTCTCGAGCGACGTCCTCGTCTGGCTGCTCGGCGCCACCAGCGCCTGGCTGCTCGCCGCCGTGCTGGACGAGCCGGGGAACGGCGCCAACTGGCTGTTCGAGGACGAGCCCTACATGTGGCTCGGGGTGCCCATCGTCGTCGGCTCCATCGTCCACACCATCGGCGACTCGCTGACCATCTCCGGCTGCCCGATGCTCTGGCCGCTGCCCATCGCCGGCAGGCGCTGGTACCCGCTCGGCACCCCCTCGTTCATGCGCTTCCGGGCCGGCGCCTGGGTGGAGAACAAGGTGCTGATGCCGGTCTTCATGGTGATAGCCGCCGCCAGCGGCATAGGAGCCGTGGTACTGGCGGCCTGACCCCGGGGGCGGGCGCCGCCACGCCCCCGGGACCACTCACCTCAGCCGTGCCAGGAGCGCCACAGCGCGGCATAGGCCCCGCCGGCCGCCACCAGCTCGTCGTGGCTCCCCAGCTCGCTGATCCGGCCGTCCTCCACCACCGCGATCACGTCCGCGTCGTGCGCCGTGTGCAGCCGGTGGGCGATCGCGATCACCGTCCGCCCCTCCAACACCCGGGCCAGCGAGCGCTCCAGGTGGCGGGCCGCCCGGGGATCGAGCAGCGAGGTCGCCTCGTCGAGCACCAGCGTGTGCGGATCCGCCAGCACCAGCCGCGCCAACGCGATCTGCTGCGCCTGCGCAGGCGTGACCGAGAGCCCCCCGGAGCCGACCTCGGAGTCCAGGCCGTCCGGCAGCGCCCGCACCCACTCACCGGCGTCCACCGCGCCCAGCGCCGCCCACAGCTCGGCGTCCGTGGCGTCCGTCCGCGCCAACAGCAGGTTGTCCCGCAGCGGCCCCACGAACACGTGGTGCTCCTGGTTCACCAGCGCCACCTGCTCGCGCACCCGCTCCGCCGTCATCCCCGCGAGCCTGGCCCCGCCGAGCGTCACCTCGCCGACCCGCGGCGCGTAGATCCCGGCCAGCAGCCGGCCGAGCGTCGACTTGCCGGCCCCCGACGGGCCCACCAGCGCCATCCGGGTGCCGGGCGGCACGTCGAGCGACACCCCGTGCAGCACGTCGGAGCCGGCCAGGTAGCCGAACCGCACCCCGTCGGCAGCCAGTTCACGCCCGCCAGGCACCACCGACGCGTCACCCGCGTCGTCCTCGACCTCCCTGACCCCCACCAGCCTGGCCAGCGACACCTGCGCCACCTGGAGCTCGTCCAGCCAACGCAGGATCATGCCCACCGGCTCGATCAGCATCTGCGCCAGCAGCGCGCCGGTGGTCAGCTCACCCACCGTCATCCACCCCTGGAGCGTGAACCAGCCCCCGAGGAACAGCACGCCGACCAGGATCAGCACGTTGAAGACGTTGATCGTCGGGATCAGCACAGAGCGCAGCCAGAGCGTGTAGCGCTCCCAGGCGGTCCACTCCCTGACCCGCCGGTCCGACAGCGCGATCCGCTCCCGCTCCAGCCGGTGCGCCTCGATCGTCCGCCCGGCGTCCACCGTCTCGGCGAGCGCCGCCGCCACCGCCGCGTAGCCGGCGGCCTCCGAGCGGTAGCCCGCCGGCGCCCGGCGGAAGTACCACACGCACACCACGACCAGCACCGGCACCGCGAGCAGGACGCCGAGGCCCAACGGCGGGGCCGTGAACACGATGGCCGCCACCAGCAGCGCCGCCCACACCACGGCGATCGCCATCTGCGGCACCGCCTCGCGCATCGCCTTGGCGAGCCGGTCCACGTCGGTGTTTATCCGGGCCAGCAGATCACCCGTCCCGGCCCGCTCCAGCACCCCGGGCGGCAGCCCCACCGCACGTACCAGGAAGTCCTCCCGCAGGTCGGCGAGCATCCGCTCGCCGAGCACCGCGCCCCGCAGCCGCACCATGCGCACGAAGAACGCCTGGACCGCGAGCGCCACCGCGAAGAACGTGAGGGTCCGCCCGAGCGGCGGCTCGGACTCGCCGTCCGCCAGGTCCTGGATCAGCCCACCCAGCAGGTAGGGGCCGACCATCGAGGCCAGCACGGCCACGGAGTTCACGGCCACCAGCAGGGCGAACGCCCGCCGGTGCCGGCGCCACAGCTCGCGGACATAGGTGCGGACGGTCGTCCGGCCGGCCACCGGCAGTGTCGTCACGTGCTCGGTGGACGCCGGGTCGATCTCCGGCGGCTTCAGGCCGATCATGCGGTCTCCTCGGCAAGGTCCTGGGCAGGGCCCTCGGCGGGGTCCCGGCCGATGTCGGAAAGTCCGGCCGCGCCCGCCGGGACCGGCCCCGTGGCCTCGGCCGCGGTGTCGTCGTCCTCGGTCTCCCGGGTCACCACCGACCGGTACTCGGCCGTGCCGGTCAGCAGCTCACGGTGGGTCCCCACCGCGGACACCTTCCCGCCGTGCACGAACACCACCTCGTCGGCCCGGTCGAGCACCAGCGGGCTCGAGGTGAACACCACGGTGGTGCGGCCCGAGCGCAGCGCGCCGAGCCCGTCGGCGATCCTCGCCTCCGTGTGGGCGTCCACCGCGGACGTCGGCTCGTCGAGCACAAGCACCTCCGGATCGGCGATCAACGACCTGGCCAGCGCCAGCCGTTGGCGCTGGCCACCGGAGAGCGAGCGGCCCCGCTCCGTGATCCGCGCCCCCATCGGATCGCCGGCACCGCCGGCGGTCGTCTGGGCGAGCGCCGTCAGCACGTCCTGGCACTGCGCCGCGCCCAGCGCCTCCGCCGCGGCCACCCGGCCGGAGGCCGGCACCGAGAGCAGCTCGCGCAGCGTGCCGGAGAGCAGCACCGGGTCCTTGTCCTGCACCAGCACCGCCGTCCGCGCCGCGGCCAGCGACATCTCGTCCAGCGGGGCACCGCCGAGCTGGGCGGAGGGCTCGTCGTCCCCCTGCGCCGGGTGCCCGCCGAGCCGGGCGGCGAGCCGCTCGGCGAAGTCCGGGTCGCCGCAGACCACCGCGGTCAGCCGACCGCGGACGGCGAGGAGACCGGTCGCCGGGTCCCACAGGTCACCCGCGTTCGGCTCCTCGGCCGCGCCGGCGCCCGCGCCGTCGCCCACCGGCCGCTCGCGGCGCAGGCCGAGCACCCGCACGGCGCGCCTCGCCGACGGCCGGGAGAAGGTGAAGGCCATCGCCGCCTCCTGGAACAGCCGCAGCGGGAACAACAGGAAGCTCACCGCGGCGTAGATCGTCACCAACTCGCCCGCTCCCAGCCGCCCGTCACGAGCCAGCCCGACGCCCTGCCAGATCACCGCGATCATCAGCAGCCCCGGCATCACCACCTGGACGGCGTCGATCAGCGACCACATGCCGGCGTTGCGCACCGAGGCCCGCCGCACCTCCTGGGAGGCGCCGCGGTAGCGGTTCAGGAACAGCTCCTCGCCGCCGATCCCGCGCAGCACCCGCAGCCCTGCCACGGTGTCGGAGGCGAGCTCCGTCGCCCGCCCCGACCTGCTGCGCTCCTGGTCGGCACGGCGGGTCGCGGCCGGCAGCAGCGGCCAGACACTCAGGCAGACCGCCGCGATCCCGGCCAGCACCAACAACCCGATCCGCGGCTCGTAGACGATCAGCCCGACGCACACGCCGAGGGTGACCACCACCGCGGCGGCGAACCGGGAGAACGACTCGACGAACCAGCCGATCCGCTCCACGTCCCCGGTGGACACCTTGACCACCTCGCCGGCGGCCACCTGACGGGTGAGCACCCCGCCGAGCTCGGCGGTCCTGCGGGCCAGCAGCTGCTGCACCCGGGCGGCGGCGGTGATCCAGTTGGTCACCGCCGTCCGGTGCAGCATGGTGTCGGCGAAGGCCATCACCAGCGCGACCCCCAGCATCACCAGCCCCGTCGTCGCCAACCGGCGGCCGGACTCGTCCACCACGGCCTCGACGGCCATGCCCATGAAGATCGGCAGCGTCGCGATGGCCGCCATGTGCAGGGTGCCCCAGCCCAGGGACTTCGCCTGGCCACCGAGTTGACGGCGGAAGAGCCAGACCAGGAAGCGGAAGCCGGACCGTACGTCCGGATCACCGGGGTCGGCGTACGGAAGATCACGAATGTGCATGACGTCCCAGAGTCGGGTGTGGTCGGAAGTGGGCAACCTGGCAAGGGTCCTGAAGCCGACGGGCGAAAATCAACGGGTTTTTCCCGCCCGCTACCGGATCGCGTCAGACCCCGGAACCCGGGCTGACGTGCGGATCGAGTCGGTCGGACGGGGCGGCTGGTGGCGAAGTCTCTTCGACCGTCGCACGCCTGTCCGGAATCAACGCCGCGGCACGCCGGCGCACACCCGGCGCTTCATAAAGCGAGCGCGCGCCCGGCGCCCGCGCGATAGAACCGGGGGATGCGCCCGCGCCCCGACGAGGTCCTCCACTTCTCCGAGGACCCCACCATCGCCCTCTTCCGACCCCATGTGGCGGCCACCGCCCGGCAGGCCGAACCGTACGTGTGGGCCGTCGACTCCGCGCGCCCCCGACTACTGGTTCCCCCGTGACTGCCCGCGCGCCATGGCCTGGGCCGTGCCCGGTACCACCCCCGCCGATCGGGACCTGATCCTCGGCCCGGGCGGCGGCGACCGGGTGCACGCCGTCGAGTACGGCTGGCTCGAACGGATGGCGGCGGTCCAGCTGTACGCCTACCGGCTGCCGGCCGGGTCGTTCCGCCCCTTCGGCACACCGGTCGCGCACGCGATGGTGGCGACAGAAAACGTTGCTCCACTCGGTCCGGCGGAACCGGTGGGGGATGTGCTGGCGCTGCACCGGGCCGCCGGGATCCAGCTGCGGGTGCTCGACAACCTGTGGGAGTTCTGGGACGCGGTCGTCGCCAGCAGCCTGGGCTTCAGCGGCGTCAGGCTGGGCAACGCGGTCCCACGGGCGCCGGAGGCGCCCTCGGCGTGACCGCGGGTCGCCCCGCACCTCCCGGGTTCAACGCTCGAAGCCGGCGGGCCGCCGAACGGCCCGCGGCGGCCGCGCCACCGCCCGCGCCCGTTCAGCGCGTGCAGGCCGCCGGCCCCCGAGGCCGCCGGTTCGCCGCCCCTCGGTTGAAAAAAGGAACGCGCCAAGTGTTGACGGGACCGGCTACTGCTTCCACTATGAGGGACATTACCGCTGGGTGGGAGCGCTCCCATCCTCGGGGTGGTCACTCCCGGCGGTGTTCTCGTACCGATGACCAAGGATCGAGAAGGGCCGCAAACATGCCACCCCCCAAGGGCATTCCGGCCGTGCCTCGCCCCTCGTGGTTCGGCGGTTCGCCGCCGGCCTGTGAGAACCCGGCCAGGCGCGGGAACGATCCGGCCGTGGAGGCGCCCAGACCGGCGCGTGACGCGCGCGGCGAGGATCGCCGTCCACTGCTCAGGAACTGGATTCGGGAAGTCAACAGACTGAGCGCCTTCAACCGGCGGAGCCGGGGGGTGGATCTGTGAGCGGGCGGCGGCGCGCACGCTAGCGCCTCCGTCCTCAGGTCCGCGAACCCCCGCTTCCCGCCGTGGTGTCAGCCGCTCCGGGCCCCCTGCGGGAGGGGGTGTCCGGTGGGTAGCGGGTGCCGCCGCCTCGATGCTGCCGGGGACGAGCAGCCGGAGGTGGATTCCGCCCCGGGCGACTTCGTCGACGGGACCCGAAGTCGCTCGGGGCGGATGCGGCGAACGAGGTGGCGAACCGTTCACCTCTCATCGAGATCAGGTACGGCGCAGCCATTGACGAGTCCATGGCGAAGTCGGACCATATGGGCTGCCGCCGCCGGGTGGGAGCGCTCCCAAGTCCGATCGCCGATCGCCCCGCAGGGGCGTGAGGCGATCACCACCCGGCGGCGGTTCTCGAACCCCGACGACCAGGCAGGCCGATCAGGCCGTGACCGGGTCGCCCCGGCCGGCGTGCACTCCGCGTTCGGGGTGGCGCGCGCGGCCCCATACGAGGAGCAGACGCGATGGCTGTTCAGCAGTCCCCGAGGGCGGGGGAGTCCAGGCGGGTGGCCCGGCGGGCGGAGTCAGGGCCCGGGTTGTCCGTGGCCGCCGTCCGGGCGCTGGCGGTGCTCCGCATCGCCACCGGCGTGATCTTCTTATGGGCCTTCCTCGACAAGGCCTTCGGCTGGGGGTACGCCACCTCTGCCGAGAACTCGTGGACCCACGGCGGCTCGCCCGCCCGCGGTTACCTCACCGGCATCTCGGTGGGGCCGCTCGAGACCACCTTCCACTCGTGGGCCGGCGAGACCTGGGTCGACTGGCTCTACATGGCCGGCCTGTTCGGCCTCGGCGCCTCGCTGGTGGCCGGCGCCGGACTGCGGATCACCGCCGTCGCCGGGCCGCTGATGATGTTCTTCCTCTGGCTCAGCCAGTTCCCGCCGGCCCGCCACCTGTCGGACGGCACGCCCAGCATGTCGCCGAACCCGCTGGTGGACCAGCACGTCGTCTACGCCGTGGCCATGGTGGTCGTGGCGGCCTGCTCGGCCGGGCGGGTCTGGGGTCTCGGCGGCGTCTGGGCGCGGCTGCCCGTCGTCAGCCGCCACCGTTGGCTCCAGTAGCCGGCGCCCGTGAGCCGCGGGTGCGCGGGGAGTGAGCGAGGTCCTCCCCGCGCACCCGCCACCAGGTCGGTCGGCCCGGCCGACGTTCGGCGGGAGATTCTTGCCAGATCAGAACTGCACGTCGGAGCAGGCGTAGAACGCGTTCGCGGTGTCGTACACGTTCCAGACCGCCACGATCATGTGCCGGCCGGACTTCCCGGCCGGCAGCGTGCCCTGGTGGCTCTCCGTCGCGCTGGGTTGTGCGCCGTTCTTCGGCACCGTGAGGAACGGCCGGGGTTCGAGGTCGGCGCGGGTGAGCGGTTGGCTCGGGTCGTAGCTGTTGTTGGTGATGAAGTACTGGAAGTCGGTGGTGCGGTGCGCGGCGGTGATCCGCCAGCCGAAGGTGTACTGCTGGCCGGCCGTCAGCCGGTTCACCGGCCAACCGCCGCCCCGGGGGTTGTCGAGTTCGGCGAACCGCTGGTTGCCGCCTGAACATATCTGGCCGTCGGCGGGGCCGGCCTGTGGGAAGCCCTTGGGGCCCTCCACGCTCTGCGGCTCCCAGACGATCGACCCGCAGTCGCTCACCGCGCCCTGGGCGCAGAACGACTGGCGGCTGGTCGGGGTGGTGCTGTATCCGTGCGCCTGAGCCGTGCCGCTGGTGGCGACGACCGAGGCGGCGGCGAGGGCGGCGCCGATGGCCGCCGTGCCGATCCTGCTGCGCATGCTTCGCTCCAGGAGAGTCGTGGGGGGTGAGCGCTCCATGGCGGGATGCCGTGCTTTGGTCCAGACCAACTGTGACGTTACTGCCGGCAATTGGCCATGTCCATACCAATTGCGGGCTCCGAGGTGGTGCGGCTCAGGCGGCCCCGTCCGCCGGCGCGCGTCGGCGGCTAGACTGCGCGGGATGACCAGCGACGGCGACCGCGGAGCGCTGCCATGACGGGCGGCGACGGGGGGCCCGCGACCCTCCGGGAGGTGGCGGAGCGGGCCGGGGTCTCGATGGCCACCGTCTCCCGGGTGCTCGCCGACAACTACCCGGTCGCCCAGCGCACCAGGCAGCGGGTGCTGCGCGCCATCCGGGAGCTCGACTACGTCGCCAACACCCACGCCCGCGCGCTGCGCGGTCGTGGCACGCCGACCGTCGCCTTCGTGCTCAACGACGTGCGCGGCGCCTCCTTCGCCCAGGTCGCGCACGGCGTAGAGGAGGAGGCCGCGCGGCGCGGCCGCATCTGCCTGATCTGCACCACCCAGGGCGACCCGGAGCGGGAGCTCTCCGTGGTGCGCACCATGCGCGAACAGGGCGCCGGCGCCGTGATCCTGATCGGCGGGGTGGTGGACGACGCCGCCTACCGCGAGCAGATGACGGCCATCGCCCACTCGCTCGACGCCTCGGGCTCCCGGCTGGTGCTCTGCGGGCGGCCGCCGCTCGGCGACGCGGTGCCGGCGACCGTCGTGGAGTACGACAACGAGGGGGGCGCCTACGCCGTGGTGAGCCGGCTGCTCTCCCAGGGACACCGGCGGATCCTGTTCCTCGGCGCGGACCGCGCGGGCACCACCACCTCGGCCGGGCGGGTCGCCGGATACCGGCGGGCCCTGGCCGACTTCGACGCGCCCCGCGAGGACGGCCTGATCCAGGAGTCCGACTTCAACCGGCCCGACGCCTACGAGAACCTGCGCCGCCGGCTCGGCGCCGGGCGCGACTTCACCGCGGTCTTCGCCGTCACCGACACCGTCGCGGCCGGCGCCCTCGCCGCGCTCACCGACGCCGGGCTCAGCGTGCCGGGCGATGTCTCGCTCGTCGGCTACGACGACATCGACCTGGCGACCGACCTGCGGCCGCGGCTGACCACCGTGCACGTGCCCTATGCCGAACTCGGCAGGACCGCCGTCCGGTTGGCCCTCGGGCTGCGGGAGGGCGAGAGCTCGTCGGCCGAGCAGCAGGCGCTGTTCGGCACCCACGTGGTGGTCAGGGACTCGACCGCGCCGCCCGCCGGGCCGCCGCCACCCCGGGCGCGGCGCCCCGGCCGCCCCGGCACCGGGTGAC
>NZ_BAAGPR010000133.1:0-18231 GCF_054783955.1 Streptomyces mayteni
CGGTGGTGCCCGGGCCGTGCTCGGCCGCGTCGGCCGCCGCCGCGGCGACGGTGAGCATGGTGCCCTCGACGGGGTGCGCGACCGCCTCGTAGGCGCCGGCCGCGGCGCGGCGCAGCGCGCGCCGCACGGCGTCGGCTTCCGCGTCCGCCGTCTCGGGCTCGGAGAGCACCTCGGCCATGCCGCGGAGCAGTTGGGCCAGGATGGTGCCCGAGTTACCCCGGGCGCCGATCAGCGCGCCGTGCGCCATGCCGCGGACAGCCTCGGCCAGGGTGGGGCTCCCGGTGGCGGCGGCCGCCACGGCCTGCCCCGCCGACTCCAGGGTGAGATAGAGGTTGGTGCCCGTGTCGCCGTCCGCCACCGGGTAGACGTTGATCGCGTCGATGTCCTCGCGGGCACCGCCCACGGCGTCAAGCGCGATCCGGCACCAGCGCCGTACCGCGTCGGCGTCCAGTGGATGCGACACGGTCGGTCCTTCCTCGGGTCTTGTGCTGCCTGGCCGGCGGGCGGCCGCTGGCAGCTTATGACAGGCCGGCGGGCGGGGCGCCGCCCGGTCGTGGTGCCAGCGCGTGCCCGTGGTGCACCGGCCCGATGCCGGCGCCCAGCGCGAAGCCGGCCCGGATGGCGCCGGTCACGTACTTCTTGGCCGCGGCCACCGCCTCCGGCACCGGGTCGCCGGCGGCCAGCCGGGCGGCGATCGCGGAGGCGTAGGTGCAACCGGTGCCGTGCGTGTGGCGGTTGTCGAGGCGGGGGGCGCGCAGCCAGTGCTCGACGGTGCCGTCGGTCAGCAGGTCGGTGGCGTCGCCTGGCAGGTGGCCGCCCTTGATCAGCGCCCAGCGCGGGCCGTACCCGAGCACGGCGTCGGCCGCCCGCCGCAGATCGTCCTCGCCCTCCACCACGACCCCGGTGAGCTGGGCGACCTCGGCCAGGTTGGGGGTGGCGACGGTGGCCACCGGCAGCAGCCGGCCGCGCACCGCGTCCAGGGCGTCGACGGCGAGCAGCGGGTCGCCGTGCTTGGAGACGCCCACCGGGTCGACGACCACGGGCACGTCGAGCGGGGCGAGCAGTTCCGCCACCGTCTCCACCAGCTCGGCCGAGGAGAGCATCCCGGTCTTGACCGCCGCCACCCCGATGTCGTCGACCACCGCGAGGAACTGCGCCCGCACCGCCTCGGCCGGCAGTTCCCAGACGCCCCGCACGCCCAGCGAGTTCTGCGCGGTCACCGCGGTGAGCACGCTCATGCCGTGGGTGCCGAGCGCCAGCATGGTCTTGAGGTCAGCCTGGATGCCGGCGCCGCCGCCGGAGTCGGAGCCTGCGACGGTCAGCACGCGCGGCGGCGTGCGCGGCGGCGTGCGCGGTGGGGTTCCCATGCCCCGACGGTACTCAGCGGGCCAGGTCAGCTCGCGAAGTGGTCCCAGCCGCCGGCCTGCTCCCAGGCCGCGCCGTCCACCGTCACCCGCGGCACGCCCCGGCCCCTGGCCGGCAGCACCTCGCCGATCGGCCGCCAGCGCGCCGGCAGCTTGGTCTCGGGCGGGAACGTGGCGACGATGGCGTGGTCCTCGCCGCCGGTGAGCACCCAGTGCAGCGGGTCGACGCCGACGGCCTGCCCGATGTCCGACATCTGGGCGGGGATGTCGAGCGCGCCGGAGCGGATGTCGATCCGCACCTTGCTGGCCGCCGCGATGTGGTCCAGGTCCGCGATGAGACCGTCGCTGACGTCCGTCATCGCGGTCGCGCCGAGCGCGGCGCCCGCGGGGCCGGCCGGGTAGGGCGGTTCTGGGCGGCGGTGCGCCTCGACGAAGGCGCGCGGGGAGCGGAAGCCGCGGGAGAGCACGGCGTGCCCGGCGGCCGACCAGCCGAGCCAGCCGGTGACGGCGATGATGTCGCCGGGTCTGGCGCCGCCCCTGGTGACCGGCTCGCGCCCGCCGAGGTCGCCGAGCGCGGTGATCGAGACCATGATCGTCTCGCCGCGCACGATGTCGCCGCCGGCCACCCCGGCGGCGGCCACCCGGCACTCGTCGCTGATGCCGTCCATCAGTTCCAGGGCCCAGGTGACGGGGAGTTCGGCCGGCACCACGAGGCCGAGCAGCAGGGCGGTCGGCACGGCGCCCATGGCGGCGACGTCGGCGAGGTTCTGGGCGGCGGCCTTGCGGCCGACGTCGTAGGCGGTGGACCAGTCGCGGCGGAAGTGCCGGCCCTCGAGGAGCATGTCGGTGCTGGCGACGACCCGCCGGTCCGGCGCGGCGACCACCGCGGCGTCGTCCCCCGGGCCGAGCCGCACGGCGGGCGCGCCACCGATCCGGGAGGTGAGCTCCCGGATCAGCCCGAACTCCCCGAGCTCCCCCACAGTCCCCTTCACTCAGCTCTCCTCATGCTCATCTCGCCGGACCACGGGTCAACCTGCCGTGATCAGCACCCGCCGCAGTCTCCCAGTGCCGGTCACGACGCGCTACGGTAGCGCCCCCGTTCCTCGTAGCCGCCGTGGAGGACCCGTGGTACAGGCGTACATCCTGATCCAGACCGAGGTGGGCAAGGCGTCCACCGTGGCCGACGTCATCGCCGGGATCCCCGGCGTGCTCCAGGCCGAGGACGTCACGGGTCCCTACGACGTGATCGTGCGGGCCGAGGCGGAGACGGTGAACGACCTCGGCCGGCTGGTGGTCGCCAAGGTCCAGGGGGTGGTGGGCATCACGCGGACACTGACCTGCCCGATCGTCCACCTCTGAGCCCTCGTATGCTCGCGGGGTGCGGTCTCCCCTACGCCGCGGCCTGCTGGCCGCCACGGTGCTTCTGACCGCCGGCGCGTGCGACTCGTCCGCCGGCGGCCCCGAGGTGACCGCGCCCTCGCCCACGGGCGAGGCGGCGCGGGCCTGCGAGGCGATGGCCACCGACCTCCCGGACGAGGTGGACGGCGAGTCGCTTGGCACGGCGAGCGTCGACTCACCCTACGTGGCCGTCTGGGGCGACCCGGCGATCGTGCTGCGCTGCGGGGTGCCGGAGCCGGCGGTGATGACGGCGGGCAGCGAGACGTACGACCCGGGCGCGGAGTTCGTCGGCGTCAACGACGTGACCTGGCTGTACGAGGAGCGGTCGGACGGCGCCCGGTTCACCACGGCGGAGCGGGAGTTCTTCGTGGAGATGACGGTGCCCGAGGACTACGCCCCCGAGGTCAACCCCCTGTTGGACGTCGCCGCCGCCGTCGTCGACCACATCCCGCCGGACGCGCTCCACTCCCCACCGGACGACCACCACTAGCCGGGCGGCGGCCGTCGGGGGGTTTCCCCCACCCTCCCCCAGCTAACGCCGGGAGGTGCCCCCACAAGCCCCTGCCCGGCTCGCGGCGCGCCCACGGGCCGGCGCTCCGCCATCGGCGACGTTCGCGCTCGGCGCGGGGGCCCGGGCCGGCTTTGTTCACGGGCTACGCCCGTGAACAGCCACGGCCTGCCCGGCACTTACGCCCGGCCGCGCACCGCGCCGATACGCTCCAGCACCGGCAGGCATCCAGCCGGGCCGGCCTGGCGCGGCCGCGCCTGACGGCAGCGCCACCGGGGCGGGCGAATCGCCCGCGCACCACGCCAACGCGCTCCACACCGCCGGACGCCCGGCCGAGCCGGGCCCCTGGCGGCTACGCCGCCGGGACGACGTTGCCGAGGCCGGGCTTACACCCGAGCGAACGCCCCTGGCCCAGGCCGGGCATCGCACCAACGCGCACCGCACCGGCGGGCACCCGACCGGGCCAGGCCCGTGGCGGCACCGCCGCCGGGACAGTGTTGCCCAGGCCGGCGCTTACGCCCGACCGAACCGGGCCGGAGCGAACACCCTCGCCCGGGCGGCGCACCCGGGGCGGGCACATGGCCCGCGCACCACGCCAACGCGCTCCACACCGCCAGGCATCTGGCCGAGCCGGGCCCGTGACGGCAGCGCCGCCGGGACGGCGTTGCCGAGGCCGGGCTTACACCCGAGCGAACACCCCTGGCCCAGGCCGGGCATCGCACCAACGCGCACCGCACCGGCGGGCACCCGACCGGGCCAGGCCCGTGGCGGCACCGCCGCCGGGGCGGCGCAGCCGCGCGAGGCCACCTGCCGGGGGCGGGTGGGTGGGCGCGGCGCCGCGCCGTGGAGCAGCAGGTGGTGGGACGGGCAGGGCGGCCACGCCCGTTCCGCGGCCACGCCCGTTCCGCGGCCACGCCCGTTCAGCGGAGGCCCGTCGAGCGGCGGAGTGCCGTCTGGAGGAGGTGGTCGACGAGTTCCGGGTAGCTCACGCCGCTCGCCTCCCACATGCGCGGGAACATCGAGATCGGCGTGAAGCCCGGCATCGTGTTGATCTCGTTGATGACGAACTCGCCATTCTCCCGCAGGAAGAAGTCGGCCCGGACGAGCCCCTCGCAGGAGGCCGCGTCGAAGGCCCGCACCGCCAGTTCCTGGACGCGGGCGGTCTCCTCGGGGGTGAGCGGGGCCGGCACGATCCCGGCGGCCGAGTCGATGTACTTGGCCTCGAAGTCGTAGAAGTCGTGGCTGGAGACCGGCGGGATCTCGGCCGGCAGGCTGGCGCGGGCGCCGTCCTCGAACTCCAGGACGCCGCACTCGATCTCCCGGCCCCGCAGCAGCGACTCCACGATGATCTTGGGGTCGTGCCGCCTGGCCTCCTCGACGGCCGCCGGCAGGTCCGCCGGGTCCGCGACGCGGGAGATGCCCATCGAGGAGCCGGCGCGGGCCGGCTTCACGAAGAGCGGCCAGCCGTGTTCGTCGGCGAAGTCCGTGATCCTGGCCAGGGCCGCGCCGCGGTCCGCCTCCCACTCGCGGGGCCTGACCACCACGTAGGGGCCGACCGGCAGGCCGAAGGAGGTGAAGACCCGCTTCATGTACTCCTTGTCCATGCCGACCGCCGAGGCCAGCACCCCGGAGCCGACGTACGGCACGCCGGCCAGGTCGAGCAGCCCCTGCAGGGTGCCGTCCTCGCCGTAGGGGCCGTGCAGCATCGGGAACACGACGTCGACGTCGCCGAGGTCCTTCGGCACCGAGCCGGCCTCGGAGTAGACCACCTCGCGCCGGCCGGGGCCGATCGGCAGCACCACGTCGCCGGTGCCCGGCTCGGCGATCTGCTCGACGCTGGGCAGCGAGCGCTCGACGATCGCCATCCGGTCGGGATCGTCGGCCGTGAGCGCCCAACGGCCGTCCGTGGTGATGCCGATGGGCAGCACGTCGTAGCGGTCACGGTCGATGGCCCGGAGCACGGCTCCTGCGGTGACCACCGAGATGGTGTGCTCGGAGCTGCGCCCGCCGAAGACGACGGCGACACGCGGCTTGGCGTGGGGGCTCTGGGGGGAGATCTCGCTGCTCATAACCCCCTGAGGCTACCTAACGGGAGGGCCGCAGTCAGCGCTGCTCGGCCTTGGCGGTTCGCGACATCAGCTCACCCACCGCCACCTGGGGAGACGTGCCCTCGTGCACGATCCGCACCACCGTCTCGGTCAGCGGCATGTCGATGCCGTGACGCCGCGCCAGATCCTGGACCGAACGGCAGGACTTGACGCCCTCGGCGGTCTGCCGGGTGACGGCGATGGTCTCCTCGAGGGTCATGCCGCGCCCGAGGTTGGTGCCGAAGGTGTGGTTGCGGGAGAGCGGCGACGAGCAGGTGGCGATCAGGTCGCCCATGCCGGCGAGGCCGGCGAAGGTGAGCGCGTCCGCGCCCATCGCCAGGCCCAGCCGGCTGATCTCGGCGAGCCCACGGGTCATCAGGGACGCCTTGGTGTTGTCGCCGAGGCCCATGCCGTCGGCGATACCCACGGCGAGCGCGATCACGTTCTTGACGGCGCCGCCGAGTTCGCAGCCGATCACGTCGGTGTTGGTGTAGGGCCGGAAGTAGGGGGTGTGGCAGGCGGCCTGGAGCCGCTTGGCCACGGTCTCGTCGACGCAGGCGACGACGGAGGCGGCCGGTTGGCGTTCGGCGATCTCCGCGGCCAGGTTGGGCCCGGAGAGCACGGCCACCCGCTCGGGGCCGACGCCGGCCACCTCCTCGATGACCTCGCTCATCCGCTTCGCCGTGCCGAGCTCGATGCCCTTCATCAGCGAGACGAGCACGGTGTCGGGGGCCAGCAGTCCGGCCCAGCCGGCAAGGTTGTCGCGCAGCGTCTGGGACGGCACGGAGAGCACCGCGAACTCCGCGCCCCGCGCGGCCTCGGCGGGGTCGGCGGTGGCGCGGACCGTCTCGGGCAGCCGGACGCCTGGCAGGTATTCCTGGTTGGTCCGGGTGGCGTTGACGGCCTCGACCACCTCGGGGCGGCGGGCCCACAACGTCACCTCGCATCCCGCGTCCGCCAGGACGATGGCGAAGGCGGTCCCCCAGGATCCGGTGCCGTAGACGGCGA
This sequence comes from Streptomyces mayteni, assembly GCF_054783955.1. NCBI lineage: Bacteria > Bacillati > Actinomycetota > Actinomycetes > Kitasatosporales > Streptomycetaceae > Streptomyces > Streptomyces mayteni. The sequence goes on from NZ_BAAGPR010000133.1 coordinate 6,366, forward strand.
CGCGTGTCACTCCGCTTTCTCCTCCTCAGGCGCGCTCACCGAGCCACGCCGGTCGGCCGATGTACTCCGGTGAACATAGCGGTCCACGGGCGGGGTCTCGTCACGGATCCCGGCGAGCAGGGCCGTGACGGCGTCCATGATCCGGTCGGTGACCTCGCGGAGCACCTCGGTCGTGGGCTCCTGGTCGTAGAACTCCCCCAGATCCACGGGCAGGCCGGCGACCACGGTGAGTGTCTTGCGGGGAACGAGGCGGAACTTGCCCCGACTGACGTAGGGCGGCATCGCCTCGTTGGCGCCCCACTGTGCGACGGGGATCACCGGTGCCCGGGTGGCGAGCGCCACCCGGGCGGCGCCGGTCTTGCCCTGCATCGGCCAGAGCCCGGGGTCGCGGGTGAGGGTGCCCTCCGGGTAGAAGGTGACGCACTCGCCGGCGCGCACGGCCACGACGGCGGCCCGGAACGCGTCGGCGGCGTCGCCGCTCTCGCGGTAGACGGGAATCTGCCCGGTGCCGCGCATGAACCGGCCGACCACGCCACGGTTGAAGAGACTGTCCTTGGCCAGGAATCTGGGGACTCGCCCGGTGTTGTACTGGAAGTGCGCGTAGGAGAAGGGGTCGAGAACGGAGTTGTGATTCACCGCGGTGATGAATCCCCCCTCACCGGGAATATGCTCCATTCCACGCCAGTCCCGCTTGAAGAGCATGCTCATCGTCGGTTTTACCAGAAATGCGGCCAGTCGGTACCAGAAGCCGATTCTGCGGCGAGACACTGGGACACCATCTCCTCTTGCACTGCTCCGGCGCGGTCCGCTGCGGACAGTCGCACAAGTGTCGCCCCGGGGTGAGGGGCTGTCCAGCAGCTCGATCCGCCGCCGCGACGGTCCAAGTTTGCACCCTAATGTGCCGGGGTCGACGCCCGGCAGGCGGCCTTCGCGCCGAGGGACGAGACATCAGGGAGGAAGGGAGAATGACACCGTGCGAGACACGGATGGTTCCGGCTGGGCGTTGATCGTGCCGCTGAAGCCGCTGCGCCTGGCCAAGAGCCGGCTGGCCCCGACGGCCGGCGAGGCGCTGCGGCCCTCGCTCGCGCTGGCCTTCGCCGAGGACACGGTCTCGGCCGCGCTGACCTGTCCGCTGGTGCGGAAAGTGCTGGTGGTGACCGACGACCCGCTGGCCGGCGAGCGGTTGACGGCGCTCGGCGCGGCGGTCGCGCCCGACCGGCCGGGGCGCGGGCTCAACGCGGCGCTGGCGCACGGCGAGTCGGCCGTCAGGAACGAGGATCCCGGCGCCGCCGTGGCGGCGCTCAACGCGGACCTGCCGGCGCTGCGCCCCGCGGAGCTCGCGCGCGTGCTCGCGGCGGCCGGCGAGCGGCCTCGGAGCTTCCTCGCGGACGCCGCGGGGGTGGGTACAACGTTGCTCGCGGCGATGCCCGGAATGCCCCTTGGGCCGGCGTTCGGTGGGCGCTCCAGGGCGCGCCACGCCACATCCGGCGCAACCGAACTTCTGCTCGACGGAGTCGAAAGCGTTCGGCGTGACGTGGACACCGGCGACGACCTGCGCGACGCGCTGGCGCTCGGCGTCGGGCCGCGCACCGCGGCCCGGGTGCGGGGGCTGACCGCTCCCGCGGCGCCTACAGCGTCTGCAGGGTCAGGAAGGTGACGACCCGCCGCTCGCCGGTGCCGGTCACCTCGATCCTGACCCGTTGACCGGGGCGCAGCAGGCGGAGGCCGCCGGCGTCGAAGGCGTCGGCGCCGAACTCCAGGGGCGTGCCGTCGTCCAGGAGGACGCTGCCGGAGCGGGTCTCGGGATCGTAGGTGTACGCGGTGGCCTGCATGGCGCCGAGCATAGGGGCTCGGTCGGGGTGGCGGAACGACGGCGGGCCGGGCTCCGGGATGGAGACCGGCCCGCGGGGGTGGCCGCGCGCTGAGGCCGTCACCTGCGACGCGACGTGGCCTTCTTGGCGGCGGAGCGGGAGGACCCTCGCTTGGCGGGGGCCTTCTTGGCGGTGGCCTTCTTGGCCGGAGCCTTCTTGGCCGCGGCCTTCTTCGCGGTGGTCTTCTTGGCCGTGGTCTTCTTCGCGGCCGTCGTCTTCTTGGCGGTGGTCTTCTTCGCGGCCGTGGTCCGCTTCGCCGTGGCCTTCTTGGCCGCCGCCTTCTTGGTCGCGGCCTTCTTGGTGGTGGTGCCGCCGGAGAGGCTGCCCTTCGGGGCCTTCTTCACCGCGACGTCGTTCTTGGGAAGCTTCTTCGTCCCGGACACCAGGTCCTTGAACCCCTGGCCGGCGCGGAAGCGCGGCACCGACGTCTTCTTGACCCGCACCCGCTCACCGGTCTGCGGGTTGCGGGCGTACCTGGCCGGCCGGTCGACCTTCTCGAACGATCCGAAGCCGGTCACCGAGACCCGCTCGCCCGCGACGACCGCGCGGATAATGGCGTCGAGCACGATATCGACCGCGTCGGCGGCCTGCTGGCGGCCGCCAAGCTTGTCGGCAATCGCCTCTACGAGTTGCGCCTTGTTCACGTCTTCCCCTTCGCAGGCATTGCTGGAACGAATGTGTCCAAGCTTTTTCGCACGTTAGGCAGATATATTCCGCAAATCAAACGCGAAACGGGCTAATCACCCTTGTGTCGCAACGAACTCGACCGGTGCGCGGCCCTCACGAGGCCGCGTCACGACGTTCGCCGGGCCGATCCCGAGCCGGCCACCCCGCGTCAACGTCCTCCATCAGCCGGTCCAGACGACGCGCGGCGCCGGGCAGGTCCTGCTTGGCCGCCGCGGTGATGATCAGCAGCTTCCGGGTGAGAGCTTGCCGTACGTCCTCAGGCACTTGCAGGGCCCGCACCGTCCGGTGCGCGTCCCTCAGTCGAGCGGCGAGGCGGTCGTAGAGTTCGAGTTGACCGTCGCGTTCCATGTCGCCGATTGTGCCACCTTGGCACTGGTATCGCCCTCTAAGCCCCCAACGCCCGTGTCGTACGGGGGAAGACGCGCGACGCCCCCGCCGGTCTGGACCGGCGGGGGCGTCGCTTCTGGCGGGCAGTTGCCCGGCGTGTCAGGCCACTTGGGTGCGGGGCTTGAAGGAGGGTCGGCCGGCCTCGAAGGTGGCCACCTGGTCCTCGTCGCGCAGTGTGATGCTGATGTCGTCGAGCCCTTCGAGCAGCCGCCAGCGGGCGTTCTCGTCGAGCTCGAAGGGCGCCTCGATCCCCTCGGCGACCACCCGGCGCTCGACCAGGTCGACGGTGATCTCCGCGGCCGGGTCGGCCTCGACCAGCGCCCACAGCGCGTCCACCGTCTCCTGCGGGAGCACTACGGTGAGCAGGCCGTTCTTCAGCGAGTTGCCTCGGAAGATGTCGGCGAAGCGAGGGGAGATCACGGCCTTGAAGCCGTAGTTCTGCAGGGCCCAGACGGCGTGCTCACGGGAGGAGCCGGTGCCGAAGTCGGGGCCGGCGACCAGCACCGTGGCGCCGGCGCGCTCGGGCCTGTTGAGCACGAACTCCGGGTCCTTGCGCCAGGCCTCGAACAGGCCGTCCTCGAAGCCGTCCCTGGTGACCTTCTTGAGCCAGTGCGCGGGGATGATCTGGTCGGTGTCGACGTTGCTCCGGCGCAGCGGGACGGCGCGGCCGGTGTGCGTGGTGAAAGCTTCCATGTCCTTCGGTGACCTCATACCTCGGCGGGGGTGGGGGCGGTGGCCAGGTCGGCCGGGGAGGCGAGCCGGCCGGTGACCGCGGTGGCGGCGGCGACCTGCGGCGAGACCAGGTGCGTGCGACCGCCCTTGCCCTGCCTGCCCTCGAAGTTGCGGTTGGAGGTGGAGGCGCAGCGCTCCTGGGGGGCGAGTTGGTCGGGGTTCATGCCCAGACACATCGAACACCCGGCGTGCCGCCACTCGGCGCCGGCGGCCGTGAACACCTTGTCCAGGCCCTCCTCGACGGCCTGCAGCGCCACCCGGACCGATCCTGGCACCACCAGCATCCGCACCCCGTCCGCGATCTGCCGGCCGTCGAGCACGGCGGCGGCCGAGCGCAGGTCCTCGATCCTGCCGTTGGTGCACGAGCCGACGAACACGGTGTCCACCGGGATGTCCCGCAGCCGCTGGCCGGCCGTGAGCCCCATGTACTCGAGGGCCCGCTCGGCCGCCGTGCGCTCGTTGGGGTCGGCGTAGGAGGCCGGGTCGGGCACGGACTCCGACAGCGGCGCGCCCTGGCCGGGGTTGGTGCCCCAGGTGACGAACGGCGCCAGCTCGGCGGCCTCGATGACGACCTCGTGGTCGAAGACGGCGTCCTCGTCGGTGCGGAGGGTCTTCCAGTAGGCGACGGCGGCGTCCCAGTCGGCGCCCTCGGGCGCGTGGTCGCGGCCCTTCAGGTAGGCGAAGGTCGTCTCGTCGGGGGCGATCATGCCGGCGCGGGCGCCGGCCTCGATCGACATGTTGCAGATCGTCATCCGCGCCTCCATCGAGAGCTTCTCGATGGCCTCGCCGCGGTACTCAAGGACATAGCCCTGGCCGCCGCCGGTGCCGATCCTGGCGATGATCGCCAGGATCAGGTCCTTGGCGGTGACGCCGGCCGGCAGCTCGCCGAGCACGGTGACCGCCATGGTGCGGAACGGGGCCATCGGCAGCGTCTGGGTGGCCAGCACGTGCTCGACCTGGCTGGTGCCGATGCCGAAGGCCAGCGCGCCGAACGCGCCGTGCGTGGAGGTGTGGCTGTCGCCACAGACCACGGTCGTGCCGGGCTGGGTCAGGCCGAGCTGCGGGCCGACCACGTGCACCACGCCCTGCTCGGCGTCGCCCAGCGGGTGCAGCCGGACGCCGAACTCCGCGCAGTTCCCGCGGAGGGTCTCCAGCTGGGTGCGGGACACCGGGTCCGCGATGGGCTTGTCGATGTCGAGCGTGGGGGTGTTGTGGTCCTCGGTGGCGATGGTGAGGTCCGTGCGGCGCACCCGGCGGCCGTTCTTGCGCAGCCCGTCGAAGGCCTGCGGGCTGGTCACCTCGTGGAGCAGGTGGAGGTCGATGTAGAGCAGGTCTGGCTCGCCCTCCGCGCGCCGGACGACATGGTCGTCCCAGACTTTCTCCGCCAGTGTCCGTCCCATCGCATTTCCCTCCGGCATCGCCGCTGGTCTCGGGTGGCCGCCGTCCGCTCCCCTGGCCCGCCCCGGGCGGCGGGGGCCTCGGTCGGACGTGGCCGGTGACGCGCTCCGCGCACACGACGCGGAACACTGCCCCCCAGCCTGCCGCCTTCTCTCGAAAATTGAACTTGCGTTTCACAGTGTGAGACGCGAATATCGTTGCATGGACAACTCTAGCGGCGATTCCAGCGGTGTGGGCGTTCTGGACAAGGCTGCGCTGGTGCTCGGGGCCCTGGAGTCCGGGCCGGCCACGCTGGCCGGCCTGGTCGGGGCGACGGGGCTCGCCAGGCCGACCGCGCACCGGATGGCGGTGGCGCTCGAGTACCACCGGCTGTTGGCCCGGGACATGCAGGGCAGGTTCGTGCTGGGCCCGCGGCTCGCCGAGCTGGCCGCCGCGGCCGGCGAGGACCGGCTGCTGGCCGCCGCAGGCCCGGTGCTGACCGCGCTGCGCGACCTGACAGGGGAGAGCGCCCAGCTCTACCGGCGCCAGGGCGACATGCGGATCTGCGTGGCCGCCGCCGAGCGGCTCTCCGGACTGCGGGACACCGTGCCGGTGGGCTCCACGCTCCCCATGAAGGCCGGCTCGGCCGCCCAGATCCTGCTGGCCTGGGAGGAGCCCGAGCGGCTGCACCACGGGCTGCAGGGCGCCCGCTTCACCGCCACCGCGCTCTCCGGGGTGCGCCGCCGCGGCTGGGCCCAGTCCATCGGGGAGCGGGAGCCCGGTGTGGCCTCCGTCTCGGCGCCGGTGCGCGGGCCCTCCAACCGGGTCGTGGCCGCCGTCTCCGTGTCCGGGCCGATCGAGCGGCTGACCCGCCACCCCGGCCGGATGCACGCCCAGTCCCTGCTGGACGCCGCCGGCCGCCTCACCGAGGCGCTGCGGCGCACCGGCGGCTGACCGAGCCCCTCCGCTAGACGGCGAGCCGCTCGGCGGCCCGCTCGCCGCGCCTGCCGATCGGTATGACGCCGGTAGCCTCGCCCAGGCCGAAGGGCGGCATGTTCAGGTAGAACTGCTCGTGCGCCCCGGCCGGCACGACATAGGTCTCGTGCCAGAAGCCGACCCGGCCCCGCCCCGCGCGCAGCCGGCGGTTGAACGCCGCCCAGGCCGGCCGATGGAGCCCGCCCCGAGCGGAGGCGTAGGCCAGCAGCTCCTCGTGCGAGCGCCAGTACTGCACGACGTAGATCAGCCGCGGCCCGCCGAACAGCAGCCGGTAGCCGAGCATCCCGCGCTCCTTCTCGCCGGAGAGCTCCCTCAGCATCCGCGGCATCGCCAGGAACGTCGGCCACCAGGAGCTCAGCCGCCAGAAGCTGTTGATCCGCATGCCGATCAGGAAGACCGTCACTCCCCCGTTGTCGGCCGCCGTCATCCGGCCCTCGATGATCTTCGCCATGATCCCCGCTCGCTCTCCGTGCGTCTCTTGGCCCCACTATTGGATACCAACGCTATCCATGATTGGATAGTGCCACTCACCAAGCAGGAAAGCAAGAGGGGGCGGGACGATGCGGCTGGCCGAGCTCTGCGAGCGCAGCGGGGTCTCCATCGCGACGATCAAGTACTACCTGCGGGAGGGCCTGCTGCCGGCCGGCCGGCGGGTCAGCGCCACCCAGGCCGAGTACGACGAGGAGCACCTGCGCCGGCTGCGCCTGGTGCGGGCGCTCGTGCAGGTGGGGCGGGTGCCGGTGGCCACCGCCCGCGAGGTGCTGGCCGCGGTGGACGACGACTCGATGGACCAGCTGACGCGGCTCGGCACGGCGGTCGCCGCGCTGCCCGGCGCCGCCAGGCTCACGGAGGGCGACCAGGCCGCCACCGGGGCGGCGGAGCGCACCGCCGAGGAGTTGCAGACACTGCTCGGCTGGCGGGTGGTGCCGGAGAACCCGGCGCATGTCTCGCTGGTCGCCTCGCTCGCCGCGCTGCGGCGGCTCGGCTACCCCTGCGAGGTGTCCCAACTCCTGCCCTACGGGCGGCTGGCGGACGAGCTGGCCGCTCACGAGGTCGCGCTGGTCGAGGAGTTCGAGGCCCCCACCACCCAACTCGAGGCCGCCGTCGCCCTGACGGTGCTCTACGAGCCGGTGCTGCTGAGCCTGCGCCGGCTGGCCCAGGCCGAGGAGGCGAGCCGCAGGTTCGACCCCGGCACGACATGAGCCAGAACACGACGAAGGCCCCCTCGCCTGAGCGAGGAGGCCCTGTCGTCGTCGAGTACCCCCGACCGGATTCGAACCGGCGCTACCGCCTTGAGAGGGCGGCGTGCTAGGCCGCTACACAACGGGGGCTCGCGTGGAGATCCTGGCGGATCACCGTACCCCCGACCGGATTCGAACCGGCGCTACCGCCTTGAGAGGGCGGCGTGCTAGGCCGCTACACAACGGGGGCCTTCGATCTCGTGAAAGATCGCGCTGGGGTACCAGGACTCGAACCTAGACTAACTGAACCAGAATCAGTCGTGCTGCCAATTACACCATACCCCACCAAAACTCAACCCCGGCTGGGGTTTCTGTTCGGGTGACCGCCTTGGTTTCCGGCCTTCTGGCCTCCTTGGCGGCAGGAAGAACACTACCCGATGGGGGACGGTGGTCCAAAACGAGATCCTGGACCGCCGCCCCCCGAGCCGGGGATGTCAGCCAGCGGTCAGCCGGGTCAGCGCCGCGTCCACCCGGGCCAGGGTGCGCTCCCGGCCCAGGACCTCGAGGGACTCGAACAGCGGCAGCCCCACCGTGCGCCCCGTGACGGCCACTCGGAGCGGCGCCTGGGCCTTGCCGAGCTTCAGCCCGTGGGCCTCGCCGGCGGCCAGCACGGCGGCCTTCAGCGGCTCCGCCGCCCAGTCGGCCGGCGCCAGCGCGGCCAGGTTCTCCCTGGCCGTCCCGAGGACGGCCTCGGCGCCCGGCTTCATCGCCTTCTGCCAGGACGCCTCGTCGCTCACCGGCTCGTCGAGGAAGAGGAAGTCGACGTTGTCGGTGATGTCGGAGAGCACCGTGAGCCGGGTCTGGGCCAGCGGGGCCAGGGCGGCGAAGGCGACCGGGTCGAACGCGTCCGGCTTCCAGGGCGCGTGCGGGGCGCGCAGCCAGGGCTCGCAGGCCGCGACGAAGTCCTCGGTGGAGAGGTGGTCCCTGATGTGGGTGGCGTTGATCGCCTCGCACTTCTTCAGGTCGAAGCGCGCCGGGTTGGGCACCACGTCGGCGATGTCGAAGGCGGCCACCAGCTCGTCGACCGTGAAGACGTCCCGGTCCTCGGCGATCGACCAGCCGAGCAGCGACAGGTAGTTGAGCAGCCCGGAGGGCAGGAAGCCGCGCTCCCGGTAGAGGTTGAGCGAGGACTCGGGGTCGCGCTTGGACAGCTTCTTGGTGCCCTCGCCGAGCACGTAGGGGAGGTGGCCGAAGGCGGGCACCTCGCCGGTACCGACGCCGATCTCGCCCAGCGCGCGGTAGAGCGCGATCTGCCGGGGGGTGGAGGAGAGCAGGTCCTCGCCGCGGAGCACGTGGGTGATCTCCATCAGCGCGTCGTCCACCGGATTGACCAGGGTGTAGAGCGGGGCGCCGTTGGCCCGGACGATGCCGTAGTCGGGCACGTTCTCCGGGGTGAACGTCAGCTCGCCGCGCACCAGGTCGGTGAAGGTGATCGGGGTGTCCGGCATCCGGAAGCGCACGATGGGCTGCCGGCCCTCGGCCTCGTAGGCCGCGCGCTGCTCGTCGCTGACCGTGCGGCACTTGCCGTCGTAGCCGGAGGGGCGGCCGGCCGCGCGGGCGGCGTCGCGGCGCTCCGCCAGCTCCTCCGGGGTGCAGTAGCAGTGGTAGGCGTGACCGGCGGCCAGCAGCCGGCCGGCGACGTCCGCGTAGATCTCCATCCGCTGGGACTGCCGGTAGGGGGCGTGCGGGCCGCCGACCTCGGGGCCCTCGTCCCAGTCGAGCCCCAGCCAGCGCATGGCGTCGAGCAGCGCCTCGTAGGACTCCTCCGAGTCCCGGGCCGCGTCGGTGTCCTCGATGCGGAAGACCAGGGTGCCGCCGTGGTGCCGGGCGAACGCCCAGTTGAACAGGGCGGTGCGCACCAACCCGACGTGCGGGTTGCCCGTCGGGGACGGGCAGAAGCGGACGCGGACCGGGGACGAGGATTCGGTCACGAGAGTTTCTGGAGCATGCCCGTGGCTACCGAGCCAGGGCAGTTACCCCTTCCTCCTTCTTGATGGTGTAGCCGTAACCGTCGGCCCTCTGGAGGAGGCGGACGTAACGGTGGTGGATGCCTTGGACAAGTCCGTGAGACGTACGAATGTTAAAGCGACCGGTAGCGCGTACGGCGACACGGCCGGTCTGGCTGCCCTGGTACCTGCCTCGGGGAACGACCGCTCGGACCAAGTCACCGGTAGCGAAGCCGAAAAAACGCTTGCGGCGCGGGTTAACCTTGCGAGGGAACCCACTGCGATCGGAATCGGTGCGTCTGTACCGGCCACGGCCTGTAGCCGTCGCCACGAGCGCTGTGGCTGGATACCTGACGATCTTGCCTGCCTCACCGATGTCGCCGACGCAGACGGCGTCCAGCGTGTGCGACTTGGGCAGCCCCTGGCGGAGTCGGTTGTACTTGGTTCGGCCCCCGGACCAGGCGGCCACGGGGACGCCGATGGTGTGTAGCTGGCGCCAGATGCCCCATCGGGTGGAGTTCATCACCGCGGCATCGCGGAGGGGTGCCTTCGCCTGTGCTCGGAGCCTGGCGACCAGTGCCGGTTTGTTGGTCAGGAACTCCTCCAGCCGCTGAGCGCCCTTGGCCTGGTTACAGGAGGAGCAGGCCAGCGTGAGGTTCGTCATTCGATCACTGCCGCCCTTGGAACGCGGCGTGATGTGCTCGATCTGGAGCGGTGTTCCCTCAGTTCCGCAGTAGACGCAGGCTCTGCCCCACTTCTCCAGTAGGTACTGCCGGACCTCATAGCCCGCCAACGTGCCCTGCCGGTACTCGACGCAGGACAGCGTCTCGCGACCGCGCGAAAGGGCGTGCACGTCGAACGACACCCGTTCGGCATGGATCTCGGTGATCGGGAAGAGCCTGGTCAGACGCGTGACCTGGGCGAGGACGGTATCCACCCGGTGTCTGAGCGAGGGGGCGAGCCAACCACGTGGCCGTCGTCGGTTGAGGAACCGAGGCGCGCGATAGCGCAGGTTGGCGACTCGCCGTCTGCGTCGGTGATCTGCACGCCGCCGCAGAGCCGCGCGGATGGCTTGGCCACGGTGCTCGATCTCGAGCGCGTATAGCCCTTTCCGTGCATGTGTGTGAAGACTGTCAACGGTGACGGCGATGCCTGTGGCCTTGGAGCCCGGATCGATGCGGACGGCGACTCCTGCCACCACCGAGTCCCCCACCGTTCGATCCCTGAGGCGGATCGTGAAAGGTGTGTGGCGCGCCACCACGGCCCGGCGTTGGTCGAGCAGTTTCCGGGCGCGTGCTGGGTGGCAGGGCATCAGAGGACTGCCCCGTCGATCTAGTACCGCCACCATCGGCGCGCCGGCACGCGCATGAATGTCGCCGTTACCAGCGATAGGTGCTCCCTCGACCACCATTGGTGTGGTGGTCTCGGGGTGACGTGCCCGGCGGCTGGTGCCGCCTCCGGGCATCTCCCCTCGCCCATGTCCCAGATCGAGTGCCCGGCGTGACGCCGGGCCTCCGCAAGCCGTTTCGTCCCTGCTCCCAGAGGTGTCTGCGCTCGCGGATTCCAGAGCCCGCCGCTGAGGAAGCACGGCGGGGTGGGTCTGCCCACCCACCTGGAACGTAGCCATCGAATGCACCTCCCTTGGATCCACTCGATCACGATGGCTTGGGCTGGTCACTCACGGCCTTACAGACCGAGGAGCGAGTGACGCTTGACGACCTTGTTGGTGAGAGTGCCGATGCCTTCGATGGTGACGGCGACCTCGTCGCCGACGTGGACCGGGCCGACGCCGGCCGGGGTGCCGGTGAGGATGACGTCCTGCGGGAGCAGGGTCATCGACTCGGTGATGTGCACGATCAGGTCCTCGACCGAGCGCACCATCTCGCTGGTGCGGCCGAGTTGCCGCTGCTCGCCGTTGACCGTGCAGCCCACGGCGAGGTCGGCCGGGTCGAGGTCGGTCTCGATCCAGGGGCCCAGCGGGCAGGAGGTGTCGAAGCCCTTGGCACGCGCCCACTGGGTCTCGCGCTGCTGGACGTCGCGCGCGGTCAGGTCGTTGGCGCAGGTGTAGCCGAGGATGACGTCGCGGGCGCGCTCGCGGGGGACGTCGCGGCAGAGCCGGCCGATGACGATGGCGAGCTCCGCCTCGTGGTGCACGTCGGAGGAGATCGAGGGGTAGACGATCGCGTCGCCGTGGCCGATCACGGAGGTGGACGGCTTGAAGAAGGTGACCGGCACCTCGGGCACGGCGTTGCCCAGCTCGCGGGCGTGTTCCGCGTAGTTGCGGCCGATGGCCACGATCTTGCTGGGCAGCACCGGGGGCAACAGGCGGACCTGGCTCACCGGCACCCGGCGGCCCGAGCGTTCGAATTCGGCGAACGGGTGGCCCTTGATGATGTCGAGCTGGAGCCCGCCGTCGGCGGCGGGCTCCTCCTCGACCACGCCGAAGCCAACGGTGCCGTCGATGGAGAATCTGGCGATGCGCACGGCCGCCAGCCTAGACGGCCTCAGCGCAGGCGCGCCATCAGGGCGTGTTCGACGAGGGTGATCAGGCCGCTCTTGGCCTCGGACCGGTGGCGGGCGTCGGTGGTGATGATGGGGGCGTCGGGGCCGATCTGCAGCGCCTCCCGCA
>NZ_BAAGPR010000134.1:0-18050 GCF_054783955.1 Streptomyces mayteni
AGTTCGGTCTTCCAGGGCCCGGCGGCCGCCGAGGCCACCCCGCCGCGCCCTGCGGCGCCCGCCAAGCGCCAGGGGCGCGCCGCCAGCCTGCTGAAGTCCAGCGCCGTGATGGCCGCCGGCACCCTGGTCTCCCGCGTCACCGGCTTCGTCCGCCAGCTGGTCACCGTCGCCGCCCTCGGCGCGGCCGTCCTCGGCGACACCTACACCGTCGCCTGGGCCCTGCCCTCGATGATCTACTTCCTGATCATCGGCGGCGGCCTCAACTCCGTCTTCGTGCCCCAGCTCGTCCGCGCCATGAAGAACGACGCGGACGGCGGCGACGCCTACGCCAACCGGCTGCTCACCGTGGTGATGGCCGCCCTGGCCGCGCTGGTGGTCGCCGGCATGCTGGCTGCCCCGCTGCTGGTCAGCCTGCAGTCGCCCTCGATCGCCGGCGACCCGGGCGCCAACGACGTCACCGTCACCTTCGCCCGCTACTTCCTGCCGACCATCTTCTTCACCGGCGTCTACACGGTGATCGGCCAGATCCTCAACGCCCGCGACCACTTCGGCCCGATGATGTGGACCCCGGTCCTCAACAACGTCGTCGTCATCTTCACCTTCGGCATGTTCCTCTGGGTCTACGGCACCCAGGACACCTCGGGGCTCGACGAGGACACCATCAGCGGCGAGGCCGTCCAGCTGCTGGGTGTCGGCACCCTGCTCGGCCTGGTCGTCCAGGCCGGCGCGATGATCCCGTACCTCCGCGCCGCCGGCTTCCGCATCCGCCTCCGCTTCGACTGGCGCGGCCACGGCCTCGGCAAGGCCGCCACGATGGCCAAGTGGACCGTGTTCTTCGTGCTGGCCAACCAGGCAGCTCTGCTGGTCGTCACCCAGCTCTCCACCGCGGCCGGCCGGCGCGCCGCCGAGGCGGGCTTCGCGGGCACCGGCTTCATCGCCTACAACAGCGCCCTGCTGATCTGGCAGATGCCCCAGGCCATCATCACGGTCTCGGTGATGGCCGCCCTGCTGCCCCGGCTCTCCAGGTCCGCCGCCGACGGCGACACGGCCGCGGTCCGGGACGACCTCTCCCACGGGCTGCGCACCTCGGCCGTGGCCATCGTGCCCATCGCCTTCGCCTTCCTGGCCCTCGGCGTGCCCATGTGCACCCTGCTCTTCAACTCGAGCGGCGAGGAGAGCGCCACGTCCTTCGGCTACATCCTGATGGCCTTCGGCCTCGGCCTGATCCCCTACTCCGCCCAGTACGTCGTGCTGCGCGCCTTCTACGCCTACGAGGACACCCGCACCCCGTTCTACAACACGGTGATCGTCTCGATCGGCTGGATCGTCCTCTCGCTGGCCTGCTACGCGATCCTGCCCGACCGCTGGGTCGTCGCGGGGATCGCCTTCAGCTACGGCATCGCCTACGTCATCGGCGTCGGGATCGCCTGGCGCCGGCTGCGTTCCCGGCTCCGCACCGACCTGGACGGTGCCCGGATCATCCGCACCTACATCCGGCTCTGCGGCGCCAGCGTCCCGGCGGCCCTGCTCGGCGGCGCCGCCGGCCTGGCGCTGCTCAACGCCCTCGGCGCCGGCCTGATCGGCTCGGTGGCCGCCCTCACGGTGGGCGGCGTGGTCCTGCTGGCCGTCTTCTATCTCGCGGCCCGCCGGATGCGCGTCGAGGAGCTGACCGGCCTCGTCGGCATGGTCCGTTCCCGGCTCGGCCGCTGACCAGGGCGCACACCATGTCGATGCCGCACCGTGATCCCCGGGATCCACGCAGCGAGGGCCCGGTGAGGACACCCTTCGGCCACACGCCGTACAACCTCCGCCCGTACTCACATGTCGTGCAGGGTGGCGGACTACCGGCACAATGAATCTGGCAGTGTCAATAGCCCACAGCCGACAACGGGGAGGCGGAACCCACGGTGGCCGAACGGAGCACGGCGACTAGCCCTCCACAGCGCCCGGCGAGTACCGAGCAGGCCTCGGACGCCAAGCAGGCCGAGAAGCAGGCGGACACCACGACGATCGCGCTGACGGCGGGGTCGACGGGGGCCCCGGCGGCCACCGCGGACCAGGCGAGCAGGGAGAGAGCCGATCGGCCCCGCACCGCCGAGCTGCACAGCGGACACCGGCTCGCCAAGCGCTACCGGTTCGAGGAGTGCATCACCCGACTGGACGGCTTCAGCAGCTGGCGCGCGGTGGACGAGAAACTGCGCCGCGCCGTGGGCGTCCACGTCCTGCCGGCCGGCCACGAGCGGGCACCCCAGGTGCTCGCCGCCGCCCGCTCGGCGGCGCTGCTCGGCGACCCGAAGTTCGTCCAGGTGCTGGACGCCGTCGAGGAGAACGACCTCGTCCACGTCATCCACGAGTGGCTTCCCGACGCCACGCCGCTGAGCACCGTCCTGGCCGCCGGGCCACTCGACCCGCACGAGGCCGCCGCGCTCGCCGCCCAGGTCGCCCAGGCCATGGCCGCCGCCCACCGCAAGGACCTGGCCCATCTCCGGCTCACCCCGGCCACCGTGCTGCGCACCGGCCCCTCCCAGTTCCGGATCCGCGGCCTCGCCGTCGACGCGGCGCTGCGTGGCATCACCTCGGACACCCCCAAGCGCACGGACACCGAGGCCGTCGGAGCGCTGCTCTACGCGGCGCTGACGCAGCGCTGGCCCTACGCCGACGGTGCCTACGGCCTGAGCGGCGTCGCGGGGCTCAGCAAGGGTTCTCGGGACTCGCTGGTCACCCCGGACCAGCTGCGGGCCGGCGTGCACCGTGGGCTCTCGGAGATCGCCATGCGCGCCCTGGTCAACGAGGGCGCCACCGCGGCCAGTCAGAAGCCGCCGTTCACCACCGCGGACGAGATCAGCCAGTCCCTGGCCGCACTGCCCCGCATCCGGCCCCCGGAGGACACTCCCACCCACATCGCGGGCTTCCAGCGCACCACCTACCAGCGCGGCACGCTGGCCAACGGCGACCGCACGCACCCGCCCACCGCGACGCGCGCCCCGGCCCCGCCGGCACCCGCGCTGCCGGGCCGCACCGGCACGGCCCTCAAGTGGGGCGTCTCGGCCCTGCTGATCGCCGCCCTGGGCCTGGGCAGTTGGCAGCTGGCCGACGCGCTGCTCAAGGGCGACAACCCGCCGGAGAACGAGCAGCCCACGCCGCCCGCGGTCGAGGGGGAGGACGACGCTCCCGCTTCAGGGCCGCTCACCGTCGACCAGGTCGTCGAGTTCAACCCGGGCCCCGGTGGCAACAGCCAGAACCCCGAGGTGGTCGGCAACACCATCGACGGCGACCCCGAGACGGTCTGGCACACCAACAACTACTACGGCCCCAACTTCGGCAACATCAAGGACGGTCTTGGCCTCATCCTCGATCTCGGCGAACCCCGGAGCGTCAACTCCCTGAGCGTCATCGCCGATGGTGACACCCCCATGGAGTTCCGAGCCGCCGGCCCGGGCGTCACCGACATGCCCACCGCCCTCGACGACTTCGCCGTGGTCGCCGAAGGCACCGGGCATGACGTGACGCTCACGGCCGAAGAACCAATCGAGACACAGTTCGTTCTCGTCTGGCTAACCGACCTGCCTCTCGGTGGCGATGGCAACTACCGTGGCCGCATCGCCGAGATCACCGTATCGAACTGACCCGGCGGCCTCCGCGCGGAGGCGCACGGGCGAGACACGGCGTTCAACGGCGGAAGCGGCGGCGGAGATGGCAGAGATGGCACAGAGGGGAGGGGTCGCCGTGGGCAGACGCGCGACGGACGGGCCGGCCGTCGACTCCGACGACGAACTGCTCGCCCGGCACGCGGCCGGCGATCCCGACGCCTTCTCGGAGCTGGTCCGCCGCCATCGGGACCGGCTCTGGGCGGTCGCCCTGCGCACCCTCGGTGACCGCGAGGAGGCGGCCGACGCCCTCCAGGACGCCCTCGTCTCCGCCTATCGCGCCGCGCACACCTTTCGCGGCCAGGCCGCCGTCACCACCTGGCTGCACCGGATCACCGTGAACGCCTGCCTCGACCGCATCCGCCGGGCCAACAGCCGCAAGACGGCCCCCATGCCGGAGCCCGAGCGTCTCGAGGACCTCCTGGAGCCGCACGAGTCGGCGGCGGCCCCCGCCGAGCGCCAGGACCTGCGCCGCGAGCTACGGCTCGCGCTGGACGAACTGCCGGCCGAGCAGCGAGCCGCCCTGGTCCTGGTCGACATGCAGGGCTACCCGGTCGCCGAGGCCGCCCGCATCCTCAACACCCCGGTCGGAACCATCAAGAGCCGATGCGCCCGCGGCCGGGCCCGGCTCCTGCCCCTGCTGCGCCATCTCCGCCCCCGCACCAGTCAGGATTCCCCCCGGGACTCCGGGGACCTCGACGGCAGGAACCAGGCACCGGGGCCATCCGTCCCACCTCCGAGGGACACGGGCGAGACCGGAACCAGGCGGGGCGGAGGCGGAAACCCATGAACGACAACCATCCGGACCCCGCCGAGATCGCGGCGCTCGACGAGGACCTGCTCTCCGAGGAGGAAGCCGCGGAACTGCGGCAGCACCTCGCGCGGTGCACCGGCTGCGCCGAGATCCATACGGACCTTCTCGCGCTCCGCCAGGAGCTCAGGGATCTGCCGGTCCCTCCCATCCCCGATGACGTCGCGGCTCGCATCGATGCCGCGCTGGCGGCCGAGGCGACCGCCGCCCAACCGACCGCTCCCCCCACGGTGCCCCGCCAGGCCGCGTCGCCCGACTCCCGGACCGACGAGCCCGCCGTTTCACGTGAAACAACGCCGACTCCCGTGTCGTCACCGCGGAGCCAGCGGACCTGGCCACGGATGGCGCTCGCCGCCGCGGGGGCGGTGGTGGCGCTGGGGTTGGGCACCATCCTGACCGAGTCCCTGGTCACCAACTCCGGACACGGCGACGACTCCGGTCTCGCCGATGCCGAGATGGACGCGCCCGCCGAGTTCGCCTCGCAGCCGCTGGAGGATCAGGTCAGGGAGCTCCTGGCCGAGACCGAGGAGGCGCCGGGCACCCTCTCCAGTCTGGAGGGCGCCGGGGCAGACGAGTCCGCCGCCTCGCCGGAGAGCTCTCCGGAGGACGACGCCGGCGGTGACGCCGCGGACGAACCCTCGGTGGAAACGCAGTCCAGCCCGCCGGTGCCCCAGGAGGAGGCGGAGCCGCTGGCGGCGGTGCCCTCCTGCGTCGAGGACGCCATCGGCCGCCGGGAGGCCCCCCTGGCCGCCGAGGCCGAGGACTACGGCGGCGTGAACGCCTACCTGGTGGTCTTCCGGCACGCGGCCGACCCCGAGCAGGTGGACGCCTATGTGGTGGACGCCGACTGTGTCAGCGCCACCCCGCCGGAGTCCGGCGAGATACTGGCTCAGCGGAGCTACCCGCTGGAATAGCCCCGGCTCTTCCTGCCGGGAATGTCTGGGACCCTAGGATCCGTTACTGGACTGAGGGTCTTCACCGGGCCCCGGCCGTCCCATCCGAGACAAGGAAGATTCCCGTGAGCGACGTCCGCAACGTGATCATCATCGGCTCCGGACCCGCGGGCTATACCGCCGCGCTCTACACCGCACGTGCCTCGCTCAACCCGCTCGTCTTCGAGGGGGCGGTCACCGCGGGCGGCGCCCTGATGAACACCACCGAGGTGGAGAACTTCCCCGGGTTCCGCGACGGCATCATGGGCCCCGACCTGATGGACAACATGCGGGCCCAGGCCGAGCGCTTCGGCGCCGAGCTGGTTCCCGACGACGTCGTCGCGGTCGACCTCAGCGGCGAGATCAAGAAGGTCACCGACACGGCCGGGAAGGTCCACGAGGCGCGGGCGGTCATCGTGACCACCGGCTCCCAGCACCGCAAGCTGGGGCTGGACAACGAGGACGCGCTCTCCGGTCGCGGCGTCTCCTACTGCGCCACCTGCGACGGCTTCTTCTTCCGCGAGCAGGACATCGCCGTCATCGGTGGCGGCGACACCGCCATGGAGGAGGCCACCTTCCTCAGCCGCTTCGCTCGCACGGTCACCATCGTGCACCGCCGGGATACTCTGCGCGCCTCCAAGGCCATGCAGGAGCGCGCCTTCGCCGACCCCAAGATCAAGTTCATCTGGGACAGCGAGGTCGCCGAGATCGAGGGCACCGACGGCAAGCTCTCCGGGCTGACCCTGCGCAACACCCGCACCGGCGAGACCTCCGCGCTTCCGGTCACCGGCCTCTTCGTCGCCATCGGCCACGACCCGCGCGTGGAGCTGTTCACCGGCCAGCTGGACCTCGACCCCGAGGGCTACCTCCGGGTCGAGTCGCCGACCACCCGGACCAACATCCCGGGCGTCTTCGCCGCCGGCGACGTCGTCGACCACAGCTACCGCCAGGCCATCACCGCCGCCGGCACCGGCTGCTCCGCCGCACTCGACGCCGAGCGCTACCTGGCCGCCCTGGCCGACGCCGAGAACATCACCTCGGACGTCCAGGTCTGACCCTCCGCCCACCACACGCCACCAGACAACAGGCCCCCACCCAGCAGAACGAAAGCTAAGGAGAACCGCCATGGCCGGTGCCACCGTGACCGCCACTGACGCCGACTTCGAGGAGAAGGTCCTCAAGAGCGAGAAGCCGGTGCTGGTCGACTTCTGGGCCGAATGGTGCGGTCCCTGCCGCCAGATCGCCCCGGCTCTGGAGGCGATCGCCGCCGAGAACGCCGAGAAGATCACCGTGGTCAAGCTCAACATCGACGAGAACCCGGAGACCGCCGCTCGCTACGGGATCATGTCCATCCCGACGATGAACGTCTACCAGAACGGCGACGTCGTGAAGACCATCGTCGGCGCCAAGCCGAAGGCCGCGCTGGAGCGCGACCTCGGCGACTTCATTTGATCGACGGTCAGAGGGCCGGCGCGTTTCACGTGAAACGCGCCGGCCCTCTGCCATATCCGCCATCGGCGCCCCGGCCTCCGTCAGGACGGATGGAACGCCGGCCTGGCCTTGGTGCCGGCCAACAGCCGATCCAGCGCCTGCTCCACATCGCTCCGCCAGGAGACCGTCCGCCGGAGCTCGAGACGCAACCGCGGAAAGGCCGGATGGTCCCGCACCACCTCGAAGCCGACCGCCAGCAGGTACTCGGCTGGGAGGACACAGCGGGGTTCCTCCCAGCGAGCATCGCCGAACGCCTCGATCGCCCGAATCCCTCGGCCCAACAGATCCTTCGCCATCGACTGCATCAGGATCCGCCCAAGCCCCTGCTGCTGAAAGCCAGGCTCGATCCGGGCGGTCACCAACTGGACCGCGTCACGGGACACCGGGCTGGTGGGGAAGGCGGTGGCGCCCGGGACATAGGCCGGCGGAGCGTAGAGCGCATAGCCGACCGGCCGCCGGTCGACACAGACGAGACGACCGCAGGAGCCCCACTCCTCCAGCACGGTCGAGATCCAGGTCTTCTTCTCCGACTCCGACTGGCCGGCCCGCTCCGCTGACCGGCCGCTGACCGGATCCAACTCCCAGAAGACACAGCCCCGGCAGGCGGCGGGCAGGTCGGCGAGGTTGTCCAGCGTGAGCGGCACAAGCTGACGCCCCATGGATCCCATCGTATCCATGGGGCGTCAGGCGCGATCGGGCAACCGAGACGACGGCGTCAGCCGGCCGCCTCGGTCTCCTGCTCCGGGTCCGGCGCATCGGCCCGGATCTGGTCCAGCACCGGTCCCTCACCCGGGGCGAGCTGGCCGAGGATGCGCTCCAGATCCTCCATCGAGGCGAACTCGACGACGATCTTTCCCTTCTTCTGGCCGAGGTCGACCTTCACCCGGGTCTCGAAGCGGTCCGAGAGCCGGGTCGCCAGGGAGTCGAGCGCGGGGGAGATCCGGCGCCCGGCGCGCGGCTTCCGAGGGCGGGCGCCGTTCTTCAGGGCCGATCCCTGGAGCATCACGATCTCTTCGATCGCCCGCACCGAGAGTCCCTCGGCGACGATGCGCTGGGCCAGCCGCTCCTGCTCCTCCGGGTCCTCGATGGACAGCAGGGCACGGGCGTGGCCGGCCGAGAGCACCCCCGCGGCCACCCGCTGCTGGACCCGCGGGGAGAGCCGGAGCAACCGCAGGGTGTTGGAGACCTGAGGTCGAGACCGGCCGATCCGGTCGGCCAGCTCGTCATGGGTGCACTTGAAGTCCCGCAGCAACTGGTCGTAGGCATACGCCTCTTCCAGCGGATTGAGCTGCACCCGATGCAGGTTCTCCAGCAGGGCATCGAGGAGCATCTTGTCGTCCTCGGTGGCCCGGACGATCGCCGGAATCACCTCGAGCCCGGCCTTCGTGCAGGCCCGGAAGCGCCGCTCACCCATGATGAGCTCAAAGCGCTCCGGCTCCAACTGACGCACCACGATGGGCTGGAGCAGACCCACCTCCTTGATGGAGGTGACCAGCTCGGCCAGCGCGTCGTCGTCGAAGTCCTTCCGCGGCTGGCGGGGGTTGCGCGTGATGGAGCCCAGCGGCAGCTCGGCGAAGAAGGCGCCGGCCACGTCGTTGGGTACCGCGCCCACTCCGGCGGCCACGACCTCGGCCACCGAACCGGGCTCCGCCGTTTCACGTGAAACGGCGTTCGGCCCATCGCCTCCGGAGAACTCCTGGCCCGTCGGAATGGCCAACCCGCGCTCCGGGCTCAACGACGGCACCGCACCGGGCGATGTCGAGGCGCCAGGCTTCGCCTCGACATCGTCGCCGCTCCTGGGGGCCGCCGGAATCAGGGCGTTGAGCCCCCGGCCAAGACCCCTGCGTCGTTCGCTCACTGTGTCCCCTCCACCGGGCCGCGCTGCTCCTGCTGCGGCAGTACATGCTGAGACGTCACGCCCCGAAGGGCGATTTCGCGGGCCGCTTCCAGATAGGAGAGCGATCCGCTGGATCCCGGGTCATAGGTCAGAACCGTCTGCCCATAACTGGGTGCCTCCGAGATCCGCACCGAACGCGGGATGTTGGTCCGCAGCACCTCGGTGCCGAAGTGGCTCCGGACCTCGTCGGCGACCTGCGAGGCGAGCCGGGTCCGCCCGTCATACATCGTGAGGAGAATGGTCGAGACATGCAGCTGCGGGTTGAGATGGCCACGCACCAACTCGACGTTGCGCAGCAGCTGCCCCAGCCCCTCAAGCGCGTAGTACTCGCACTGGATCGGGATGACCACCTCGGCACCGGCGACCAGAGCGTTGACCGTCAGCAGCCCCAGCGACGGCGGGCAGTCGATGAAGACATAGTCCAACGGCTGCTCATAGGAACTGATCGCGCGCAGGAGCCGGCTCTCGCGGGCCACCACCGAGACCAGCTCGATCTCGGCGCCCGCCAGGTCGATGGTGGCGGGCGCGCAGAACAAACCCTCGATGTCGCGCACCGGCTGGACCACCTCGGCGAGCGGCCTGCTCTCGATCAGCACGTCGTAGATGGATGGCACCTCGGCGTGGTGGTCGATCCCGAGCGCGGTGGAGGCGTTGCCCTGGGGATCCAGGTCGATCACCAGGACACGGGCACCGTGCAGGGCCAGCGACGCCGCGAGGTTCACCGTGGTGGTGGTCTTGCCGACACCCCCCTTCTGGTTGGCGACGACCATGACCCGCGTCTGCTCCGGCCGGGGCAGACTGCCGCCGGCGCGATACATGGCCTCGACCGCCTGCTGGGCCGCCCTACCGGGCACGGCTCCCGCGGGAGGCGGCGCAATGGGGGCGATGTCCACCGCACCCCCGGGAGCGTCCGCCGATTCGGATCGAGGGCCGGGCACGGGATCGGCCGTCGGTCCAGCGATATTGGCGTCGGACCGCAATGGTTCACTCTCCTCGACACGCGCAGCCTTCGTGAGACCAAAGCCTGCCATGTCTTGGGGGGTACGAACCACCGAGGACGGGTTACTTGTGGATAGCTGGCCCTCTGTGGATACCCGCGACCCACGTGTGGGTGATGGACGGGGGGTACGGCGCTCACGTGGCTCGGCGGCCGCGCGTCCACGATTGATGATTCCTTGGAGCAGCGATCGGCGTTTCACGTGAAACACGATGCCCAGGGCCGCCGAGGGCGGGGCGGACGACACTCCGCCTCGGGGATATATTCCGCTCTTTGGTCGGCGCAACGGGTGAGGGCCGGGGCGCCCCGGCGGCACCCCGGCCCTCTTAGCAATCCTGGTTCCGACCCTCGTCGTATCCGAGGACCGATCGCTCTCGTCAGCGCGGCCCGCGCGGCCCCCGGCTGGCTCGCCTGGCGGCCTTCGCCCGCTTGGCGGCGAACCGCACCCCGCCCGGGCTCTCCCCGACCTCCACCCGGACCACGGTGGCCGGCGGGTCCACCAGGCCGGCGCCGACCTGGACGACCTCGCTGCGGACCACGCCCAGCTTGCCAAGCGCGGCCCGGGCGCCCTTGAGCTCCTGCTCCGCCGTGTCGCCCTTGAGCGCCAGCATCTCGCCGTAGGGCCGCAGCAGGGGAACCCCCCAGCCGGCCAGCCGGTCCAGCGGCGCCACCGCACGAGCGGTGACCACATGGACCGGGGGCAGGGTGTTCAGCACCTCCTCGGCACGACCGCGCACCACGCTCACCTGCTCCTCGAGCCCCAGCAGCTCCACCACCTCCTGGAGGAAGGTGGTGCGGCGCAGCAGCGGCTCCAGCAGGGTGATCCGCAGATCGGGCCGGACCAGGGCCAGCGGGATGCCCGGCAGCCCGGCCCCGGACCCCACGTCGCAGACCGTCACGCCGGCCGGGACGACCTCGGAGAGCACCGCGCAGTTCAGCAGGTGGCGCTCCCAGATCCTGGGGACCTCGCGCGGGCCGATCAGCCCGCGCCGGACGCCCGTGTCGGCGAGCAGTTCGGCATAGCGCACGGCATCCGGCAGCCGCTCCTCGAAGATCGTGTCGGCCACCTCGGGGGGAGGCTTCAGGCCCGACCCGACATCGGCGGGGAGAGACCCGCCAGAAGCGTCCTCACTCACGGCAGAACGACCACGCGACGCTGCGGTTCCTCGCCCTCGGACTCGCTGCGCAGCCCGGCCGCCGCGACCGCGTCGTGCACCACCTTGCGCTCGAAGGGCGTCATCGGCTTGAGCTTCACCGGCTCGCCGCTCTCCTTCACCTGCTGCACCGTCTCCTGGGCCAGGGAGGTCAGCTTCTCGCGCTTGCGGGCCCGGTGCCCGGCGATGTCCAGCATCAGCCGGCTGCGCTCGCCGGTCTCCCGGAGCACGGCGAGCCGCGTCAGCTCCTGCAGGGCCTCCAGCACCTCACCGTCCCGGCCCACCAGCTTCTGCAGATCACGGGCTGATCCTTCGGCGACCACGGACACGGCGGCCCGATCCCCCTCGACGTCCATGTCGATGTCCCCGTCGAGGTCCGCGATGTCGAGCAGCCCCTCAAGGTAGTCCGCCGCGATCTCGCCCTCCTGCTCGAGGCGGGTGAGGATATCGGCGTCCTGGGGAGCTGCCGATGCGGTGGAGGTGGTGTCCGTCACGGGTGGGGCTCCTTCGTCACTTCTTGCTGTTGGCGGACGGCTTGCTGGGCTTGCCCGGCTGGGACTTCTTGGACTGCTGCTGCCGCCGCGGCTGCTGCCCCTGTGGCTTCTGTCCTTGCGGCTTCTGCCCCTGCGGCTTGTCGGCCTGCCCCTGCGGATTCTCGGTCTGTCCCTGCGGCTGCTGGGCGCCGCCCGACTGACGCTGCGCCTTGCTCTGCCGCTTCGGCTGGGTACGAGCGGCACGCGCGGCCTCGGCGGCCTTCTTCGTGTCCGTCTCCACCGGCTCCTCGGTCAGCTTGCCCTTCTTGCGGAGACGCTCCTGGCGCTGCTTGAAGGCGAGGCTGCCCGGGGTGGGGTTCCGCGCGATCACGTACATCTGCTGGCCCATGGTCCAGACGTTGGTGGTCAACCAGTAGATCAGGACGCCGACCGGGAAGTTGATACCGAAGACGGCGAAGATGATCGGGAAGATGTACATCAACATCTTCTGCTGGTTCATGTACGGCGTCTTGACGTCGAGGTTCATGTTCTTCGTCATCAGCTGGCGCTGGGTGAAGAACTGCGACGCCGACATCAGGACGATCATGATGATCGTGACGGTGCGCACCGTGCCGAGAGAGGCGCCGAGCCGGGCGACGTCGGCCGCGCTGTCCATGAACCGGGACGCGATGGGGGCGCCGAAGATCGTGGCCGAACGGGCGCTCTCCACCTGGGCCTGGGTGAGGACGCCGACCGTGTCGTTGTTGGCGATGTGGCTCAGCGTCTGGAAGAGCGCGATGAAGAACGGCGACTGCGCGAGAATCGGCAGGCAGCTGGACAGCGGGTTGGTGCCCGTGTCCCGGTACAGCTTCATCATCTCTTCGGACTGACGCTGCCGGTCGTTCTTGTAGCGCTCCTGGATCTTCTTCATCTGTGGCTGGAGCGCCTGCATGTTCCGGGTCGACTTGATCTGCTTGACGAACAGCGGGATCAGGGCGATCCGGATCACGATCACCAGCGAGACGATCGACAGACCCCAGGCCCAGCCGCTGTCCTCGTCGAAGACCAGGCTGTACAGCTTGTGAAACTGGACGATGATCCAGGACACAGCGATATAGAGGGGACTGAGGATCGTATTGATCGTGTCCACAGGTCAGGCTCCTTGGGCATGATTGGGGGCACCCCCGGGCGAGGCGTGGGTAAGAGTCCTGTTGTGCCGCAGGCGGTCACGCAGCCGCCGGTGCCACACCGGACGCTTCCGGGGAGGAACGTGATCGACTCCACCGAGCGACCAGGGGTTGCAGCGCAGGATGCGCCACACGGTCAGCGCCGTTCCCTTGATCGCGCCGTGCCTGTCGATGGCGCTGTACCCGTAGTGAGAGCATGACGGGTAGTAACGACATACCGGCCCGAGCAGCGGGCTGATGGTCCACTGGTACAGCTTGATCAGCAGCAGCAGCGGGTACTTCAAGGCCGTACCCCTCCCAGCAGCCGCTCCAGCGCGGCATCGAGGTCCCGGGCCAGCTGATCGTAGGTAGCACCGTCCGCACCAGGCAGGGCCCGCACGACAACCAGGCTACCGGGGGGCAACCCGGACAGCCGATCCCGGACGAGGTGCCGCAGCCTCCGCTTGACACGGTTGCGGGTCACAGCGTTGCCGACGGCCTTGCTCACGACGAAACCCGCACGCGGCGGCAGAGGAGTCTCTGCCGCCGGGTGCGGGTCATTACCGCTGCTCAGATGGACGACGAGGTGCGGGCGCCCGGCCCGGCGCCCTCGGCGCACCGCGGTCCCGAAGTCGTCGCGCCGCCTCAGCCGGTTCTCGGAGGGCAGCACCGCATGGACCTGTGGTCGGTCAGCTCAGGCCGACAGACGAGCGCGGCCCTTGGTGCGGCGACTGGCGATGATGGCGCGGCCGGCACGCGTCCGCATCCGCAGCCGGAAGCCGTGGGTCTTGGCCCGGCGCCGGTTGTTCGGCTGGAAAGTGCGCTTGCTCACTCGGGGGCTCCAGAAGATCTTCGGTGCTCGGCACGGCGGCCGAAACAGGAGGTGGACCGCCGACAGCTGTCACCGTGCGCCCGCGAGAGCTCGCAACGCCCGAGTCAGCTGCCAACGCAGCGCATCGGAGAGGCGCACCTCTGGGAAGACGGCCATCGGAGGCAGGCGGCAGCAGCTGTCGACGACTCGACCTGGCAACGGTACGCGCGAGGCGTACCGCAGGTCAAACCCGGACGGCCCATACTTGTACACACCCTGTGGACAACGACTTGATGTGCGCGCGCCGCGCTGACTACCGTGGCTGAACTCGGAATCCTTTCCCGATTCCCTCTGCCCAATCACCCCCTGAAACACAGCACCCCCACGGGCGCCCGCCTAAGCCAGCGCCACCCCTGCGAGTGAGAGAGCGTGCCTCGTGGCTGACCTTCCTGCAGATCTTGCCGTGGTCTGGCCTCGCGCTCTCACCGCGATGCTCGCCGACACCCAGCGCCTCGAGCCCAAGGACCACCGCTGGCTGCAGGACTGCCAGCCGCTCGCCCTGGTCTCCGGCACCGCGCTGCTCGGGGCGCCGAACGAGTACGCGAAGAGCGTGCTCGAGGGCCGGCTCAGGCCGCTGATCTGTGAGGTGCTCAGCCACGAGTGCGGCCAGCGGGTCGGGCTGGCCGTGACGGTGACGGCTCCGCCCCCGGTGCCCCAGCCGCGCGCGGAGCCCGTCGAGCTGCCGCCGGCGCCCCCGCCGCTCCACGATCCGTACCAGTCGGGCGACGGCTATCCCGGGCACGAGCGGCCGGCGGCCAGGCCCGCCTACCCCGACCACCCGCGCGCGCCCCGCCCGGTCGAGCGGCCGATGAGCTGGCAGCAGCCCACGGGCGGATACCCCTACGCCCGCCAGGAGACGTACGGGGCACCCGAGCCCGAGCACCGGTACGGGCCGCCGCCGGGCGTCGAAGCCCCGCTCGGCGGGCCGGTGGTCCCGGACCAGCCGGGCCCGCGGCCGGCCGGTGGCCCGCCCGGCGGTCGGCCGCCGGCTCCCGCCGCCTCAGGCGGAGCACCCGAGCCGACCGCGCGGCTGAATCCGAAGTACCTCTTCGACACCTTCGTCATCGGCGCCTCCAACCGCTTCGCGCACGCGGCCGCGGTGGCGGTGGCCGAGGCGCCGGCGAAGGCGTACAACCCGCTCTTCATCTACGGCGAGTCCGGCCTCGGCAAGACGCACCTGCTGCACGCCATCGGCCACTACGCCCGCAGCCTCTACCCGGGGACCCGGGTGCGGTACGTGAGCTCGGAGGAGTTCACCAACGAGTTCATCAACTCCATCCGGGACGGCAAGGCGGACGCGTTCCGCAAGCGCTACCGGGACATGGACATCCTGCTGGTCGACGACATCCAGTTCCTGGCCAGCAAGGAGTCCACCCAGGAGGAGTTCTTCCACACCTTCAACACCCTGCACAACGCCAACAAGCAGATCGTGCTCTCCTCCGACCGGCCGCCCAAGCAGCTGATCACCCTGGAGGACCGGCTGCGCAACCGCTTCGAGTGGGGCCTGATCACCGACGTCCAGCCGCCCGAGCTGGAGACCCGGATCGCGATCCTCCGCAAGAAGGCGGTGCAGGAGCAGCTCAACGCCCCGCCCGAGGTGCTGGAGTTCATCGCGTCCCGGATCTCGCGCAACATCCGCGAACTGGAGGGCGCGCTGATCCGGGTCACGGCCTTCGCCAGCCTCAACCGGCAGCCGGTGGACCTGGGCCTCGCCGAGATCGTCCTCAAGGACCTGATCCCGGGCGGCGAGCACGCCACCCCGGAGATCACCATCGACGCCATCGTCTCGGCCGTCGCCGAGTACTTCGGGCTCACGGTGGACGACCTGGTCGGCTCGTCCCGCAGCCGGATCCTGGTCACCGCGCGGCAGATCGCGATGTACCTGTGTCGGGAGCTCACCGACCTGTCGCTCCCCAAGATCGGCCAGTACTTCGGCGGGCGCGACCACACGACGGTCATGCACGCGGACCGGAAGATCCGCTCCCTGATGGCCGAGCGGCGGCCCATCTTCAACCAGGTCACCGAGCTCACCAACCGCATCAAGAACGGCCGCTGACCCGCTCGCACCGCCCACCTGCTCACGGCGCCCCCGAGGACACCCTCGGGGGCGCCGTTCGATTACCGCCCGGCAACCGCGAGTTGTCCACAGCTTCGCCGACTGTGCGTCGTCCACACCCTGTGCGTGACGGGAGTTGTCCAGAACGCTGTCCACAGGCGGCCGTGGGAAACGGCGAGTTCGCAGGTCAGCGGGGTGTGGAAATGTGGAGATCGCTCATCCACAGACTGTGGACGAAGTCGCGGGCGACGAACGGCCCGATCGTGTTGTCCACCGCGACACCTCGATGATCCACAGCGAAGGGCTGGTTGTGCACAGGCAATCCACAGCTTTGTCCACTGTTCGGCAACGCAACGCGCGGTCTCACCGGCAAGAGTGAATCAGCTCACACTGGAGTGGACCGGGGCCTGTTGAGAACTCGGCGGAATCTGGGGACAGAGCCGTGGATAACCCGGCCCTCGCTGTGGATCGACTGTGGAGAACCGTGCTTCGTCCACAGCCACCCCCGCTTCGTCCACCGCTCCACCCACAGGCGATGTGGACAAAAACCGGCCGCTGAGCTGGGAAAACGAGGTTATCCACCGTATCCACAGGCCCTACTACTACGACTACACAGTTAGAGGGCGAGACTCGTTTCGAAGTGGGTGCTGTGGACAGGCGAGCCCGGAGACGCCATACCCATCCGGAGTCGATTTGACTCACCGGAGCCCCTACTGTCAGTGGGGTGCGCCAGACTGGACCCCTGACGGGAAGCCGGCGGGGCGCACGGCATGAAGACAGCGGGAGGCGGCTGAAGTGAAGATCCGGGTGGAACGCGACGTGCTCGCCGAGGCGGTGGCCTGGGCCGCCCGGAGCCTGCCGGCCCGGCCGCCGGTCCCGGTGCTCGCGGGCCTGCTGCTGAAGGCCGAGGAGGGCGCACTGAGCCTCTCCGGCTTCGACTACGAGGTATCGGCCCGGGTCTCGGTCGAGGTCGACATCGAGGACGAGGGCACCGTCCTCGTCTCCGGCCGGCTGCTCGCCGACATCTGCCGCGCGCTGCCGAACCGTCCGGTGGAGATCTCCTCCGACGGCGTCCGGGTCACCGTGGTGTGCGGCTCCTCCCGGTTCACGCTCCACACGCTGCCGGTCGAGGAGTACCCGTCGCTCCCTCAGATGCCGAACGCCACCGGCACGGTGCCTGGCGAGGTGTTCGCGTCCGCCGTCTCCCAGGTGGCCATCGCGGCCGGCCGGGACGACACCCTCCCGGTGCTCACCGGCGTGCGGATCGAGATCGAGGGCGACACGGTCACCCTGGCCTCCACCGACCGCTACCGGTTCGCGGTCCGGGAGTTCCTGTGGAAGCCGGAGGTCGCGGACATCTCGGCGGTCGCCCTGGTCCCGGCCAAGACGCTGCTCGACACGGCGAAGTCGCTCAGCAGCGGCGACACGGTGTCGCTGGCGCTCGCCGGCTCGGGCTCCGGCGAGGGCCTCATCGGCTTCGAGGGCGCGGGCCGGCGCACCACCACCCGGCTGCTCGAGGGCGACCTGCCGAAGTACCGCACCCTGTTCCCGACCGAGTTCAACTCGGTCGCCGTGATCGAGACGGCCCCGTTCGTCGAGGCGGTCAAGCGCGTGGCGCTCGTCGCCGAGCGGAACACCCCGGTCCGGCTGAGCTTCGAGCAGGGCGTGCTCACCCTGGAGGCCGGCTCGAGCGACGACGCACAGGCTGTGGAGCGGGTGGACGCCAAGCTGGAGGGCGACGACATCTCGATCGCCTTCAACCCGGGCTTCCTGCTCGAGGGCCTGAGCGCCATCGACTCCCCGGTCGCCCAGCTCTCCTTCACGACCTCGACCAAGCCAGCCCTGCTGAGCGGCCGCCCGGCGGCCGACGCGGAGGCGGACGAGGCGTACAAGTACCTGATCATGCCGGTACGCCTGAGCGGCTGAGCCGACCGGACGGCGTGACGGGCCTGGCGGCCCGTCTGCCGGGCCGCTCCGCGGTGGCCCTGCGGCAGCCCTGCGGGCCCCGGGCCCGCTCCCGGGCCCCGTCCACACCCTGTGGACCCACGGACGCGGGCTAGGCCCGCTCAGCCCCACGCGCCTGCGGCGCGAGCCGGAGGACGGCAGCGGCCGGTCCGCAGCCGGCGGCCGGCAGGCGCCGCAGAGGCGCCCCGGCCCGCCGCTGGGCCGCCAGCCGGCAGTTGGCGCGGTGCGCGGCGCCCGTCCGGGCGCTTCACGCCCGCTCCGGGCAGCGCGGTGGGTTCGTACCTGGCCGCCAGCCGGGCATGGGGCTCGCTCCGCGGCGGCGATCGGTCCGGAGCCGGCCGCCGGCCGAGCCCTCCGCCTCGCGCCGGCGCTCCGGGCCCGCTCCGTGGTGGTGGTCGCTGCGCAACCGGCCTCCGGCCGGGGGGTGCGTCTCGCGCCTGAGGCGCAGGCAATCGGGCGCCGCGCGCCCTGCTCCGTAGCTGGCCGCCAGCCAGCGGTCGGCGCTCCGCGCCCGCTGGCCCGCTGCCGCGGCAGGCGTCGCACCGCTGGGCCGTCGGCGCTCGGTAGCTGGCCGCCGGCCCGGTGCCTGC